>JBLIHD010000103.1:0-6580 GCA_047636335.1 Flavobacterium sp. | reverse complement strand
ACTTCCACCACTATTGATCCTACGAACATTACTCCGGAACAATTAGCCGCTTTCAACAAAGCGCAAAGCGGAGTTTCTTCCTCCTTATCGCGATTATTAGTTTCTGTTGAAAGATACCCTGAATTGAAAGCCAATCAAAACTTCTTGAAGTTACAAGACGAACTAGCTAGCACTGAAAATCAGATTTTAACTGCCAGAACCCGTTTTAATGAAGCGGTACAACCGTACAACACGCACATCAAGACATTTCCAAATAGCCTATTTGCAGGTGTGTTTGGATTTAAAGAAAAAGCATATTTCACTGCCGTTGAAGGCGCTGACAAACCAGTTGAAGTGAAGTTCTAAAACTTGCCCATAAGGGAATTAGTTTAGCAATAAAATACAAATCCTGGAACCCACGGGCTTTACAGTTCGTGGAATTCAGGTAAAAAAAAACAATAAATGTCAAAAGTAAAAGATTTTTTAACAAAAGAAGAAGAGCAAGAAATTATTGATGCGATTCTTGTAGCCGAAAAAAATACCTCTGGAGAAATTAGAGTTCACTTGGAAAAAACAACAGACTTAGATCCTTTTGATCGTGCAATGGAAGTTTTTAACGAACTAAAAATGGATGAAACCCAACTTAAAAATGGCGTTTTAATCTACTTAGCCGTAAAAGACAAAACCTTTGTGATTTGCGGAGACCAAGGCATCAACGAGGTTGTTCAAAATGATTTTTGGGATAGTACCAAAGACGTTATGGTCGCTCATTTTAAAAACGGGAATTTCAAACAAGGTTTGATTGACGGTATTTTAAGAGCAGGAGAAGAACTGAAAAAACATTTTCCATGGTCCGAAGATGACACGAATGAATTATCAAACGAAATCTCAAAAGGATAATATGATTATAACTAAACTAAATAGCACACTTTTTTTAAAATTACTTGTTTGTTTTTTTATCACCCAACTAAGTTTTGCCCAATTTACAATACCGGAAAAGCCCGATTTTCAGACTAGTGTTTATGATTATGCCAAAGTATTAAGCGCATCCGAAAAAGCACAATTGGAAGAAAAGCTTATCCAATATGCCGACTCAACAACAACCCAAATTGTAGTTGTTACCATTGAAAGCCTGAAAGGCGAAGACATAGGTATTCTTACTCCTAAATGGGGACAACAATGGGGAATTGGCGGAACTCAAAAAGACGATAACGGTGTCCTTATCCTATTGGCCAAAGAGGAAAGAAAAATATGGATTTCACCAGGCTATGGTCTTGAAGACAGGTTAACTGCCGGTATCGGAGGAGAAATTACCCGAAATATTATCATTCCCGAATTCAAAGCCGGAAGTTATTACAGTGGCCTAGACAAAGGAACTGATGCTCTTTTTGACGTCTTTAGCGGTAAGTACAAGGGGGAAAGAAAAAAAGCAACTAAAGAAACGGGGTTCCCCTTTTTACCTTTAATTATCATCGTTGCGATCATCCTATTCCTTGTTTCAAGAAATAAAGGAGGAGGAGGAGGAGGAAACTCTGGAAATCGCGGTGGCGGCGGTATTGGTCTACTTGATGTCATTCTTTTGAGTAGTCTGGGAAGCGGCGGCAGAGGTGGAGGTTTCGGCGGAGGTTCATCAGGGGGTGGATTTGGCGGCGGAGGCGGCGGTTTTGGCGGTGGCTTCGGCGGCGGAGGATTCTCCGGAGGTGGATCTGGCGGAGGCTGGTAAAAAACAACTATATATTATACAAATAAAAAAAGCTGCAATTTGCAGCTTTTTTTTATACTCCATTTTAAATGTCGTAACGCAGACAGTTAAAAACGAGAGAGTGATTCTCCAAAAATTAAGCGTATAAAAATTATCAGTTAAAAAAAGAAATCATGATTTAATTTACCAATTATAAGTTTTTAATTAATTTTAACGATGTGAAACGTAACTTAAGCATCAAAAAAATGGCATGAAAAATTTTGCAATTCAACTCGTATGGTTTAACACTTTGTATGTGTATATTTTTTTGGTTTATATCAAATTAACACTCCACTATGGGGATCATTCATTTTGGCTCTTTTAAGATATCTTTTTATGCTATTTATGGTCTATAAAGTTCTAAAAGATAATTACAGTAATACAAAACCTTTTAAAGACTGGTACGAGGATCATCCAATGGACACCTTTGGATGAGTAGAAACATTTTATTCGTTACATTAAACGACTTGACCTACAATGCTGTCCACAGTTCTGCCATCTCTAATATAGCTGTAAGTGAAAGACGGCATCGCCCCCCATATTACTGCCTCCCAAAAGTGTTTGCACGATTTTAAAACAAAAATTAACGCACTTTGCTTTTTAACACAAAACGGTGCAGCAGCTTCGGGAAAAAACGTTTCATATAAACACCTAAAACTTCTTTTCCACCAATGTACGCCTCAAATTTTTTGGCCTCTACAGCCTTCACTAATTTTTTGGCAAACATTCCGACGTCCATTCCGTTTAGTGTCGCAATATCATCCTTATTTTGCTTTGAGCCATCGGCCGTAAGCGCATTTATAGCCACATTAGTCTTTATGAAACCTGGGCAAATTAGCGTCACATTGATATTGTCCTTTTGATGTTCCATACGCAACACATCAAAGAACCCATGCAAAGCATGTTTGGCTCCACAATAGCCGGAACGGTATGGAGACCCAAACTTTCCCATCAAACTAGTAATCGTTATAAAATGGCCTTTCTGGTTCTTGATAAAATGCGGAAGCAAGGCTTTAGATAATGCAACGGTACCAAGATAATCAACTTCAATCAATTTTTTATCCACTTCAAAATCAGTTGCCGCTATAAGCGAACGTTGACTCACGCCTCCATTATTTATAAGGATATCAATTTTCCCGAAAAAAGAAATAGCTGTAGCTGCAAGACTCTCAGCCTTATCAAAATCCGCCAAGTCAAATGGCAAAACAAACACTTCCGTATCAGCACACTTGGCTTTTACTCGTTCCAGGTTTTCAATATTACGTGCCGAAAGAATAAGTTTACAGTTTCTTTGCGAAAGCTCATAAGCCATGGCCTCACCTATACCACTAGAAGCTCCCGTTATCCAAACCACCTTGTTGTTTATCGAATCCATTTTTCTTATAAAAGTAAAAAAGTTTATCGAGTTATGAATAACTCAATAAACTTTTTAAAGTAATGGTAGAAATAAAAACTATTTCTCTCTAATATAGATATCAATCGGCACTCCAGAGAAGTCCCAGTTATCACGAATTTTGTTTTCAAGGTAACGTTTGTAAGGCTCTTTAACATATTGTGGCATATTGGCAAAAAACACAAACTGCGGTGTTTTCGTCGGCAATTGCATGCAATATTTGATTTTCACATATTTTCCTTTTGTTGCAGGTGGCGGGTACGCTTCAATCACTTTCAACATATACTCGTTGAATTTTGATGTAGCGATGCGCTGTTGTCTGTTTTCAAACACTTTTACAGTAGCTTCAAGCGCTTTCAATAATCGTTGTTTTGTTAAAGCAGACACAAAAAGAATTGGCACATCAGTAAATGGCATTAGTTCTTCCCTAATTTTTTCTTCATAGTCCCTAGTTGACATGGTTTCCTTTTCGACCAAATCCCATTTGTTAACAAGAATCACAACACCTTTTCTGTTTTTTTCGGCTAGCCAAAAAATACTTTGATCCTGACCTTCAAATCCACGAGTGGCATCGATAATCAATATACAGATATCGGCATGCTCGATTGCTCGCACGGAACGCATTACGGAGTAAAACTCCAAATCTTCTTTGACTTTCGCTTTACGACGAATCCCAGCTGTATCCACAAGATTAAATTCGAAACCAAAACGGTCAAATTTTGTATCAATAGAGTCCCTGGTAGTTCCCGCAATATCCGTAACGATATAACGGTCTTTACCAATCAATGCGTTTATAAAACTAGATTTACCTGCGTTAGGACGTCCTACAACGGCAAAACGAGGCAATTCGATTTCTTCTTGTGTTGGTTCTGGCTTAATGGGAAATGATTCAATTAATGCATCCAATAAATCTCCTGTTCCGCTTCCTGAAATACTTGCAAAAGTGTAATACTCCCCTAATCCCAGGTTGTAAAACTCAATGGCATCTTTTTCACGCATAGCGTTATCCACCTTATTTACGGCCAGTAAAACCGGCTTCTTCACTTTACGCAACAGCCTGGCAACAGTATCATCCATTGGCGTGATACCTTCCTCAACATCAACTACAAATATAATAACATCTGCCTCATCGATAGCTAATTCTACTTGTTTACGGATTTCACCTTCAAAAACGTCATCCGATCCACGTACATATCCTCCTGTATCGATTACAGAAAACTCTTTTCCATTCCATTCACTTTTTCCGTAGTTCCTGTCACGGGTAACACCCGAAACTGAATCTACGATTGCTTCTCTTCTCTGTATCAATCGATTAAAAAGGGTCGATTTTCCTACGTTTGGTCTACCTACAATGGCAACAATGTTATTCATAATCCTAATTTCAAATATCCTGCAAAGGTAGTGTAAAAAGCGTGAATATCAATTAATTTACCATATTAGCTATGACCTTACCTTTAATAGACTAAAACTTTTGGAATGGATCCTGAAAACGCGATTACACTTCGCTTGCATTTTGACAAAGACATTAAGGAAAAAAGCGCTTACTTACTCCATAAATTTGAGAAATACTCCAAGATCAAATCGGAGAACTTCATCTTAAAAACAAGTAAAAATGACATCTAGGTTAACATAGTCCCATCAAAAAGGAAATATTGGACGCCTCATCTGCATTTGGAACCCGCAAGCGATTCACAAACATATATCAGAGGACTGTTTGGGCCAGCCCCACCTCTCTGGATATTTTTCATGTTTGTATATTTTATAATTGCCGCCCTGTTTTTTATTTTTGCAGCTATGGCCTACTCTGATTAAGTCTTAAATAATTCGACAACCGTAGAAATCCCGATTATGCTACTGATCACAGTTTTTTAGTTTTCACTGTACTATTTAGCCAAGGCTATTAGAAAAAAAAGGTCGCCATCAGATGAATGAACTAGACAGCTATTATAATACGATAATAAATTCCTCAAAATAGCGCTAACTAAATTGAATATAAAAGTCCCCATACAACCTACAGCAGATTGCATGGGGACTTTCTAATTTATACTGCAGTCTCAAAGCGAGACTCTGTCGCTGCAAAAACCTATTGATTATATCCAAATCGTTTCAACATACTCACGTTGCTTCTCCAGTTTTTATTCACCTTCACGTACAACTCAATATGTATTTGTTTTCCAAAGAACTTCTCTAAATCGGCACGAGCATCCATCCCCACTTTTTTTAGTGCGGCTCCTTTGTGACCAATTATAATTCCTTTTTGCGTTTCGCGCTCCACCATAATCAAAGAACGGATCCTAATGATGTTTTCGTCTTCAAAAAACTCTTCCGTAACGATTTCTACCGCATAAGGGATTTCTTTGCTGTAATTCAGCAAGATTTTTTCACGAATGGTTTCGTTAACAAAAAAACGCTCCGGTTTGTCTGTTAACTGGTCTTTTGGGTAATAGGCCGGTGATTCCGGCAAAAGTGAAATTATTCTTTGAAAAACTTCAGGAACATTAAAATTCTGCAAAGCTGATATCGGGAAAATTTCGGCATTAGGCACTTTTTCAGCCCAGAAAGCCACTTGTTCCTCCAATTTTTCTTGATTTGAAGTATCGATCTTATTCAATAATAAAAGTACGGGGATTTTGGCGTGTATGATTTTATTGAAAAATGCTTCGTCCTTCAAATCTTGCTCTCCTATCTCGACCATATAAATCAAAATATCTGCATCTTCAAAGGCGGACTTGACAAAATTCATCATGGACGCTTGCATTTCGTATGCGGGCTTGATGATTCCTGGCGTATCAGATAAGATCATTTGAAAATCTTCCCCGTTTACGATCCCAAGGATTCTATGGCGTGTAGTTTGTGCTTTGGATGTAATGATAGACAACCTTTCGCCTACAAAGGCATTCATTAGTGTTGACTTCCCAACGTTTGGGTTCCCTATGATGTTTACAAAACCTGCTTTATGTGACATTTAATATGTATTTATTATGCAAAGGTAGTTATATCAACTCAATAGATGAAATAAAACATTTTTTAAAATTATTGTTGCAAATGCCAAATTTCGTTGTACCTTTGCACCCGAAACAACGCGGGATAGAGCAGTAGGCAGCTCGTCGGGCTCATAACCCGAAGGTCACTGGTTCGAGTCCAGTTCCCGCTACTAAGTTAATTTTATTGAGATTACAAACGCACATCGCGGGATAGAGCAGTAGGCAGCTCGTCGGGCTCATAACCCGAAGGTCACTGGTTCGAGTCCAGTTCCCGCTACTAAGAAAGCTTCATAGAAATATGAGGCTTTTTTCAATCTAAGCCATTTCCTCAATATCAATTTATAGTTTACATTTTATATTCTAAAAAATTTAATAAAAACTATACTTGCTACTCTTCTAATTTAATTACTCGCTTCAATTCACGCGATCAATTAGAGAGCAGGTCATTTACTTTAAAATTCAGACCCTACAAGTAATATATAT
>JBLIHD010000102.1:0-6610 GCA_047636335.1 Flavobacterium sp. | reverse complement strand
GCTGATATGGCTGCCCAATATGTGGACATATTACAAATTCCCGCTTTCTTGGTACGTCAAACAGATTTGGTTGTAGCTGCTGCCAATACCGGAAAAGTAGTGAACTTAAAAAAAGGACAATTTATGAGTCCGGAAAGCATGAAGCACGCGGTGCAGAAGGTTTTGGACTGTAATAATCAAAACGTAATGGTCACGGATCGCGGAACTATGTTTGGATACCAGGATATGATTGTCGATTTCAGGGGAATTCCCACTATGCAACAATATGCGTCGACAGTGCTGGATGTAACACACTCTTTGCAACAACCCAATCAAACTATTGGAGTAACAGGAGGAAGACCGGACATGATTGAAACCATTGCCAAAGCAGGAATTGCCGTGGGTGTTGATGGTATCTTTATTGAAACTCATTTTGATCCCGCTAATGCACAAAGTGATGGCGCAAACATGCTCCATTTAGATTATTTCGAAGCCTTAATGACAAAATTAGTCGCAATTAGACAAACGATTAATAAATTTTAAATTCACAATACCGTTCATTGAAAAACATATTATTATACGCCACATTTTTAGCGTTAGTTTTCACTAATACTATAAGTGCACAAAAAGAGATTACAAAACAAGATAAATACACCGCACATAATAAAGGAAAATTCTTTGTCTCATGGGGTGGAAACAGAGAAAATTATTCCAAATCAGATGTTACTTTTAAAGGTAAAGACTACAACTTTACGATTGATAATATTACTGCCCATGACAAGCCTAAAGGATTCCATATAGATTATATCAATCCTGCAAGAATGACAATTCCCCAGACTAATTTTAGAATCGGATATTTTATTAGTAACCATTATAGTGTTGCCATTGGAGTAGACCATATGAAATATGTCATGACGCAAAATCAAACAGCAAACATTACTGGTTCAATAGCTGCCAATAGTGCATATGATGGTATTTATAACAATACGCCAAAAGTACTTACTGAAGATTTTCTGATGTTTGAGCATACTGATGGTTTGAATTATGTGAATACTGAATTCGCAAGACACGATGATATTTCTTCCTTATTTAAAATAGGAAACACAGACAAAATTCAGGTTAACATAACTGAAGGTGTGGGTGTGGGTTTGCTATATCCAAAAACAAATACCAGATTATTAGGTAAAGAACGTCATGACGATTTTCATGTTTCTGGTTACGGAACTTCGTTAAAAGCAGGTTTAAACATTACTTTCTTCAAACATTTTTATATACAAGGAGAGTTAAAAGGCGGGTATATCAACATGCAAGATATTCGCACGACCCAAAGCACCGAAGATAGCGCTTCCCAGGATTTTTTCTTTTTCCAAAGAGTAATTGCTATTGGAGCCATTTTCAGAATCTAAAAAAACTTTTATTACATCTAAAAGAGGTTGTTTTTTTAAACAACCTCTTTTTTTATATCCTTACCACAAAAGCGATTCTCAACGATATAATACTTCTATTTGTTAGTTTCGGCAATGTACTTATACTTTCTGATATTTTATTATTAATTTAGTATATTCATTAACAGAGCTTTAGTTTATTTAATAAGCATTTAAAACTTAATTAATAAAAAGTCATTTGTCATTAATAAAAGAATTAGAAGAATGATAAGAGCTGAGGAAAATTTGGATAACGATAATATGAACACTTTAAATATATTCGAAATGTTTTTCGATTTATCTCCTGATTTATTATGCAGAACAGGATTCGATGAGGATTTTAAAAAAAAACAAACCCTGCAATACCTATATTATTATTGCATAAAAATAAAGGAACGATGTCAAGACCCATTAATGAATTTATTTCTCAAGAAGATCAGATAAGTACTGGTTTGGCTCGAGATGAGCTCAGAAGAAGGTTCTCCTTGTTTAATTTTGAAAATAAAAATTTAATAAAAAAGGGCGAGATATTTTGGCTTTTATGGACCCCATTACCTATTGAAAGTAATAAATTAGTACATGCCATTCCCAAAAACATTAGCAATAAAAAAGAACTTCAAGAGGAACGGAATTCACACTTGGCAGAGCTCACGAAAATAAATAACGATTTCAAGCAACTGACATATAGAACCGCACACGATTTTAGGTCTCCGGTTAATAATTTACTTACTGTATTTGAACTTTTAGATGTTTCTAAAATAAGTGATTCGAAAACTCTTGAATTTATATCTATATTAAAATCAACAACAGAAGACTTAAAGAGTACTTTAAGCGATTATGCTACCGTTTTAAAATCACAATACCGTTCATTGAAAAACATATTATTATACGCCACATTTTTAGCATTAATTTCCACTAATACAACAAGTGCACAAGAAGAGATTACAAAACAAGATAAATACACCGCACAAAATAAAGGAAAATTCTTTGTCTCATGGGGAGGAAACAGAGTAAATTACTCCAAGTCAGATGTTACTTTTAAGGGCAAAGATTACAACTTTACGCTTGACAATATTTCCGCCCATGACAAGCCTAAAGGATTTCATATAGATTATATCAATCCCACAAAAATAACAGTTCCCCAGACTAATTTTAGAATAGGATATTTCATAACTGACCATTATAGCGTTGCAATTGGGGTAGATCATATGAAATATGTTATGACGCGAAATCAAACAGCTAATATTACAGGTTCAATAGCAGCTAATACTGATTATGATGGTATTTATAACAATACGCAAAAAATACTTACCGATGATTTCCTGATGTATGAGCATACTGATGGTTTGAATTATGTCAATACTGAACTATCAAGACACGATGATATATCTACCTTACTTAGAATAGGAAATACTGATAAAATCCAGGTTAATCTAACCGAAGGTGTAGGACTTGGTTTGTTATATCCAAAAACAAATACCAGATTGTTAGGTAAAGAACGTCATGACGATTTTCATGTTTCTGGTTATGGAGCCTCGTTAAAAGCAGGTTTAAACATTACTTTCTTCAAACATTTTTATATCAAGGGAGAGTTAAAAGGCGGCTATATCAATATGCCAGATATTCGCACGACCCAAAGCATCGAAGATAGCGCTTCCCATGATTTTTTATTTTTTCAAAGAGTTATTGCTATTGGAGTTATTTTCAGAATCTGAAAAAAGTTTTATTACATCTAAAAGAGGTTTTTTTTTATACCCCACTTTTTTTTTATATCCCTTGCCCAAAAGCGATTCTCAAAGATATAATACTTATCTATGTTAGTTTCGACAATCTACTTATACTTTCTAATATTTTATTCTTACTTTAGTAGTATGATAAACAATGTTTTAATTTATTTCAGAAGCATTTAAAACTTAATAAATAAAAAAATCATTTGTCATTAATAAAGAATTATAAGAGCTGAGGAAAATGCGGGTAACGATAATATGGCCACTTTAAATAAATTTGAAAGGTTTTTCGATTTATCTCCTGACTTATTATGCATAGCAGGATTCGATGGGTATTTAAAAAGAACAAACCCTGCCGTATCAAAATTATTAGAGTGTACAAATGAAGAATAGATGTCAAAGCCCATTAATGAATTTGTTTATCAAGAAGATTAGATCAATACTGTTTTGGCTCGAGATGAGCTCAGAAGAAAGGTCTCCTTGTTTAATTTTAAAAATAAAATTTAACAAAAAAGGGCGAGATAATTCGGCTTCTATGGACCTCATTACCTATTGAAAGTGATAAATTAGTATATGCCATTGCCAAAAACATTACCTATAAAAAGGAACTTGAAGAGGAGCGAAACTTGCACTTGGCAGAGCTCACGAAAATAAATAACGAATATAAGCAACTGACATATAGTACCGCGCTCGACTCAAGGTCTCCGGTTAATAATTTACTTGCTGTATTTGAACTTCTGGATGTTTCTAAAATAAGTTATTAGGAAACTCTTGAATTTATATCTATATCAAAATAAACGGCAGAAGGCTTAAAGGACACTTTAAATGATTTTGTTGCCATTTTAAATAAAAAAAATGAGCTCGATGAACATATCGAGGAATTAAATTTGAATGAATCCCTAAATGGGGTATTGCTTTCCATTAACTCCGAAATGCAAAATTCAGACGCTGCAATTAAAGTTGATTTCTCTAGGCTTGAAAAAATCACTTTTAATAAAGCCTATTTGAAGAGCATCTTTTTAAACTTAATAACCAATTCTATTAAATATGCCAAAATTGATTGCTCGGCCATTATTTCCATTAATTCCCAAAATAACGACGGAAGCAAAGAGTTGATTATTTCGCATAACGGAACTGGTTTTGATATGGACAAAGTAAAAGATAAGATTTTTGGTTTACACCAAAAATTCCATACTAATATTGAAAGTAAAAGTATCGGGCTTTATTCAGTTTATAACCATATTACAAGCCTTGGCGGTCACATAAGGTGCTAAATTTATAATAACCTTCAAGGACTGAAATAAAAACAGTCATTTTGGCTAACATTGAATTTTTTCGAATTGAAAAAGTGGTGCGACAGAAAGACATAACCGTTAAAGTTCAAAACTCTTATGAAACAAATTCCGAAAAGTACAAATCAAATATTCCCAAACGCTGACCGCTCAATGCTTACAGTACTTCAATATGTCGTTCTTATTTGCTTGGTGCTATACTTTGGGAAGACGCTTTTTATCCCTCTAAGTTTTTCGTTGCTGATCAGTTTCATTCTGTTTCCCATATGTAAGTGGATGGAAAAGAAAGGAATCACCAAAACACTCGCCATTCTAATTTCCCTTTCTTTTGTGCTTGTTTTAATGGGGACCCTTCTATATTTGCTTTTTATACAAATAAATGAGTTTTCCCATGAATGGGAACCATTCAGGAAAAAACTACTTGACACATTAAGTCAAATCAGCGTTTATATTGCGCAACGGTTTCAAATCAGCACGGAAGAGCAACTGACTTTTTTTAGAAATTCTATTAACAGCGTAGCATCACAGGCTCTTTCCTTTCTGCGAAATACCGCATATTTATTTTCGGAAACTTTTTTTTATCTTTTGATAATTCCCGTTTTCTCGGCTCTCATACTTTATCATCGCCAAATACTCGCCAATGTCCTGTACCTAGTTTTTCCAGCTGAAAGACAAGAAACCATCCGCGAGATTCTGACAGAAACTATACATGCCTATTATAATTTCATCAAAGGAATGCTGGTGGTTTATCTAATAGTTGGAACCTTGAACAGTATTGGTCTCGCCATTGTTGGCGTCCCACATCCTGTCCTGTTTGGATTTATCGCATCCATTCTCACTTTTATACCGTACATAGGAATCTTGATTTCCTCTCTTTTACCTATAGCCGTTTCCTGGATTACATTCAATTCAATTTGGTATCCATTGGGCGTTATTATTGTCTTTTCAATAGTTCAAATTCTGGAAGCCTATGTCATATTCCCTTTCGCGGTAGGAAGCCGTCTAAAAATTAACACACTCGTGATAATGATAATGATTACCGCAGGCGGTATTTTATGGGGTGCGGCCGGGATGATTCTTTTCATTCCTTTTGCCAGCATAGCCAAGTTAATTGCCGATCGTACGGAAAGTTTAAAAATATTATCAATATTATTGGGAGATGGCGAACATCAAAGAAAAAAGTGACAATGTCATTTACAAAGGGGGGATAAATACTCGCTTTAGATTAAATAAAAAAACCACAAGAATATATATACTTGTGGCTTTTTAAGTAGCAGGAATTTTTAACAAATTATTATTGTTTTATGTCTATACCATTTTGATCGATTAGATACATCAATGAAGCCATAGTTCCAGCTCCCAGTTCCAATTCTCTTTTATCAACCGCGTCAAATTTATCGTTTGCGGCGTGATGGTAATCAAAATAACGTTGGGAATCTGGCTTTAAACCTGCTTTTACGATGTTTTTAGAGGTCAACGGACCTATATCTGACCCACTGTGCCCTTTTACAAAACTATGTATTAAATAAGGTTCAAACACTTTTTCAAAACTCGATATCATATCAAACTGTGAATCATCACATTCTAAAGAAAATCCTCTTGGACTGAACCCGCCTGAATCGCTTTCTAAGGCGAATATGTGATTCTCTTTATTTGCCAAAGATAGTTCCTCATATTTTTTTCCGCCCCTAAGTCCGTTTTCTTCATTCATAAAAAGAACCACACGAATAGTGTTTTTTGGTTTATATCCAAGATTTTTAAATATATTAGCCACTTCCATACTTTGGACCACTCCTGCTCCATCGTCATGGGAACCATCAGCAAGATCCCAAGAATCCAAATGCCCGCCTACAACCATTATCTTTTCAGGGTGTTCGGTTCCTTTGATTTCCCCCACCACATTGTGAGACAATACATCGTCAAACTGCTCGCACGATTGTTTGAAATAGAATTTCAATTTAGAATTTCTTTTTAGCTTTTTAGACAATAATTCGGCAGCATTCGTACTGATCGCTGCCGTTGGAATGTATTGCGATTTTGGAATATCACCGTAACTCTGTGCTCCAGTATGAGGAAAGTCATCCAGTCGCAAGTTCATGGAACGCACGATTGTACCTACCGCACCAAACTTTGATGCTTCTTTGGCTCCATCATACCTTTGGTCAACGGCACCGGAATAAGCATGAAA
>JBLIHD010000101.1:0-6685 GCA_047636335.1 Flavobacterium sp. | reverse complement strand
TATATGAATTTTTTCACTTAATTCTTCTGTTAACGCAGTCACAGGGGTCATTGAATTGTTTTTAATCACCATTTTATCATCCTTTTGAATTAAAGAATGTAGTAAATCATACTGCCCTTTTTTATCATTCCCTATTTGGGAAAGCTTCGTTTTTATTTGTCTGAATTTGGCTTGTGCCGTTATTTTTTCGAGATAATTTGTTTCGCCTAATTCGAAACGCCTAGCGCTCGCTTTTGCAAATTTTTGATACAGACTGTCCAAATAGAAATACAATTTTTCTTGATTTTGTAAGTAAACAATTTGATAATAAACTTTGGAAATTTCCAATGAAAGTTTGTTTTTCTCAATTTCAAAGAAGGCTTTCTCTTTTTCATATTCTGCTTCATTAACCTTTTTCTGAGCCGCATAAACTGTTGGAAATGAAAAACGTTGTTGTACTCCAAAAACATTCAAACGTTGATTATTTGGGGCTATATTGTTCGGGTCATAGTTGTAATAAATATTAGTTTTTTCAAACGTAAAAGCACTTTTTATGTTTGCCTGATATTTCTCTACCTGTAATTGAGAAGCTTTTAAACCTTTATTATTATTGATACCGCTTGCTATAAGACTATCCAGCTCTGTATTTGAATTTTGTGAAAATGCAAATGAAGTACTCAGCATTAGTAAGATTGCATAAGTTGTAGTGTGATGTTTTTTGAGTTTAGGTTTTTTGAATTCTTTTCCATTAAAATATTTATAAAGAATTGGTAATACAACCATCGTTAAAATAGTTGCGGTAAACAATCCGCCTATTACTACTGTCGCCAGAGGCCGTTGCACTTCCGCACCCGCAGAAGAGGATATTGCCATAGGTAAAAAACCCAGAGCCGCCGCCGAAGCTGTTAACAATACTGGACGTAATCTATCCGTGGTTCCTTTTAAAATAAGTTCGTCAATGTTCTTCATACCCTGATGTTTCAATTCTTTAAAATGTTCAATCAACACAATTCCGTTTAGAACTGCGATACCAAACAGTGCTATAAACCCCACGCCTGCTGAAATACTGAATGGTAAACCTCTCATCCATAAAAACAGTACGCCTCCAACTGCAGATAGAGGTATGGCGGAGTAAACCATCAAGGCTTCTTTTATGGAACCAAAAGCAAAATACAATAAAATCAATATTAAGAATAAGGCGAGTGGCACCGCAACCATCAATCGGGCTTTTGCGCTTTGTAAGTTTTCAAATTGTCCCCCATATTCAACATAGTATCCCGTTGGCAGTTTAATTTTTGTATCAACAATTTTCTGAATATCAGTCACTACACTTTGTAAATCTCTGTTTCTCACATTTATTCCCACTACAATTCTCCGGTTAGTATTGTCTCTTGATATTTTAGCGGGGCCTGCGGTATATTCGATGTTTGCTAGTTCCTGCAAGGGAATTTGTTCGCCAGAGGGAGTGGATACGTATAGATTTTTTAAATCATTTATATCAGTACGTTTGGCTTTATCCAAGCGAATAACCATATCAAAACGTTTTTCTCCTTCGAAGACATTGCCTACTGTTTTTCCAGCAAACCCAAGAGTGATCATATCGTTTAAATCAGAGATATTCAAACCATATCTTGCGATTTTAGAACGGTCATACTTCACCATCATTTGTGGTAATCCTTCTGTCTTTTCAACGATAATATCAGATGCTCCTTCCACTTTTGCAATCGCCTTTTTAATTTCTTGGGCTTTTCTGGCCAAAACATTTAGATCTTCACCAAAAACTTTTACGGCTACGTCCGATCGCGTACCCGAAATTAATTCGTTGAAACGCATTTCTATAGGTTGTGTAAATTCAATTTCCATATTTGGAATTTCCTTTTCGATGGCTGCTTTTATTTTATCCGCCAACTCATCTTTGCTAGATGCAGAAACCCATTCCGATTTTGGTTTTAGCTTCACGATTACGTCACTTTCTTCCATACTCATTGGGTCTGTTGGAACTTCTGCGGCACCTATCCTGCTGACCACTTGATCTACTTCCGGAAAATTCTTAAGAATAATTTGCTCTATTTTAGTGGTTGTAGCAATCGTTTTTGTTAATGTTGTTCCCGTTTTTAGAACAGGCTGAATAACAAAATCCCCTTCATCAAGAGTTGGAATAAACTCCCCTCCCATAGTCGTAAATAAAGCTGCTGCCATCAATAGTAATCCTACAGCACCAAACATCACTTTTTTGGTATTACTTAATGCCCAAGTGATAACGGGCAGATACCACGAATTTAATTTATGGATTAATTTGCTTGAAAAAGAATTTGGGTTTTCCTCTTTTGGTTTCAAAAACAAAGAAGAAGCTACCGGAACGTAGGTAAAGCAAAAGATCATTGCACCTATAAGCGCAAAACTAAAAGTCATTGCCATCGGTTTGAACATTTTTCCTTCGATACCGGAAAGAGAAAGAATTGGAATAAAAACGATTAGAATAATTAATTGACCAAAAATAGCCGAAGTCATCATTTTTGAAGTACTCTTATACGTTATCTGATCAATTTCCAGTTGTCGATCTTCTTTTGAAAGCGGCCCTAGTTGGGCGGCTTTACTGGCTATCTGAAAAGCAATAAATTCCACTATGATGACAGCCCCGTCTATTATAATCCCGAAATCTATGGCCCCTAAACTCATTAGGTTTGCATCTATTCCAAAAATATTCATTAATGAAATTGCAAAAAGTAAACATAACGGAATCACTGAGGCTACGACCAATCCGGAACGCCAGTTCCCAAGTAACAAAACCACTACGAAAATCACGATCAGACACCCTAAAATAAGGTTTTCGGCCACCGTGAAAGTTGTTTTAGCAACTAACTCGCTTCGTTCCAAAAAACCGTTAATATAAACACCCTGGGGCAGCGATTTTTCAATTAAAGTAATCCTTTCTTTCACATCATTAATCACTTGTTTAGAATTGGCTCCTTTAAGCATCATAACTTGTCCAAGCACTTTTTCTCCTTCCCCATTACCCGTTATGGCGCCAAAACGATTGGCAGTGCCAAAACGGACTTCTGCGACATTTTTTACATAAACAGGCAGTCCGTTAACACTCTTAACTACAATATTTTCTATGTCCTGAAGTGATTTTACTTTTCCTTCGGCACGTATGAAATAACTTTGGTTTACTTTTTCAATATAAGCACCACCAGCAATACTATTGTTTTTTTCAAGAGCAGTAAATACATCTATAGTACTGATGTTCATTGCTTTTAAATTTGATGGATCTATTGCAATCTCATATTGTTTTAAGAACCCGCCCCACGTATTTATTTCAACAACTCCTTTTATTCCTGAAAGTTGCCTTTTTACCACCCAGTCTTGTATAGTTCTTAAGTCAGTAACTGAATATTGATTCTTGAATTCAGGTTTTACTTCCAAAGTGTATTGATAAATTTCCCCGAGTCCTGTCGTGATGGGACCCATTTCTGGAGTTCCAAATCCAGATGGAATTTTCTCCGAAGCTGATTTGATTTTTTCGGCAATTAATTGTCTTGGCAAATAAGTTCCCATATCATCATCAAATACGACAGTTACCACAGACAATCCGAATTTTGAAATAGAACGAATTTCTTGCACACCGGGCAAGTTAGCCATTTCAATTTCGACAGGGTAAGTGATGTATTGCTCGATGTCTTGAGTAGAAAGATTTCGTGAAGTAGTTATTACCTGCACCTGATTGTTGGTAACGTCAGGAACCGCACCAATGGATATATGAAATATGGAATAGACTCCAAATCCAAAAATTCCCAAAGTAAACAGTAAAACAATGAGTTTGTTTTTAAGACTAAAAGCAATTATTTTTTCGAGCATTTTAACTTTATTTTACATTTCAAAAATACAGTGAAAACAAAAAAAGTTGTCTTAAGAACTACTTAAGGTCTTCTTCATGCAAGCTTAAAATAACTGAAGTCCCTACATTCTTTTGGCTGGAAATATGAATATCAATTGCAAGCAATGCACATAACTTTTTAACGATTGACAATCCTAAACCGGTTCCCTTTATTTCGGGATGCTCAGCAGAATCAGATCTAAAAAAAGAATTAAAAATTTTCCCAACATCTTTTGAATCAATTCCAATTCCAGAATCGACTATACTGCATTCTATAGTGTTAATACTTTTTGATATATTAATTGCTAAATTAGCGTTTTTATTTGAGTACTTTAAGGCATTGGAAATCAAATTATTTATTATTATCGAGAATAAATAACTATCGGTCTGTATATAAAAGTCTTCTGAGAAATTTGTCAGAATCTCGATCTCTTTGGCCTTGATAATGGTTGAGTATCTTGAAAGAGTGTCCAGAATCACCCCATTCAAATAAAGCCCCTCCATTTTAAGACTCTGTTTTTGGTTTTCAAAACGCGCAAGTAATAATAACTGGTCCACCAGATGGTTTAAACGGTCAACCTCGGCAACACAAAAATTTATTTTCTTTTCATATTCTTCGGGGCTTCTGGGTTTCCTCACTAACACTTCCAGCGTTCCTTTGATGACTGTCAAAGGAGTTCTTAGTTCATGGGAGGCATCCGAGGTGAATTGTTTTTCCCTCTCAACTGCAGTTTCTATTCGATCCAAAAGCTTATTTATCGTTTGAGACAAAACATGCAACTCATCCTTTTTTTGAGGTAATGCAATCCTAGATTTAAGATTGTCTTTGGTGATAATATTAGATGTCTCTATTATCGTGCTAATTGGTTTTATGCTTCTTCCCGCAATAAATCTGGCAATAAGAAAAAGTATACTTAAAATTAATGGGTAGGCTACAATTAGGATTTCTGAAAGGTTTTGAAGCACGATTGATGCACCCTCAAGAGGCATGGCAATCAATAAATAACCTACTTTTTTATCACGTGAAATAATGGGAACCTGGATTTGGCGAATTTTACTACCTAACAACTTGGTGTCAAACAACTCGTTGTCTTCAACTTGAGTATTAATCAGTAACGTATGATTTTTTAGATTGGGAGATTTTTCTATCAGTTTTCCATTTTGATTTAAAAACTGAATAAAAACCGGATTTACATCAACTGTATTGTGCTCTCTTTCTTTCCATTCATCTTCGTGTAAAAGATGAAAGGAATCAGTTGAAACTTCTATTTCTTTCAAATGATGTGCCACTTCAATAGAAATATCACTATTGATGTGGCTATAGACACTTAGTTGCACAATAGAATAAATCACGGCAAATACCACAAAAATCAGTAAAGCTGTGGTAATGATGTAATTAAAAGCTATTCTATTTTTAAATGAAAATTGTTGCATTATATATTAGTCATTTGCGATATAACCTACTCCCCGCACTGTTTTTATATAGTCTTCTTCAATTCTTAAGTTCAGCTTTTTCCGAATGGCATTAATAAAAACATCAATAACTCCAGTGTCATATTCAAAGTGGATATCCCAAACATCTTCTATGATTTGTGTTCTGGTACATACCCTTCCTTTATTTTTTACTAAATAGCTAAGCAATTCAAACTCTCGATGCGTTAATGAAACTTCATTTTCATTAACTGAAACCGTGTGTTTTGCTAAATCTATAACTATAGCGCCTATAATTAGTATGTCCGCTTCTTTTTGCTTTCTAAAATGAATTTTTATGCGTTCTACCAATTCTTCAAAACTAAAAGGCTTTTTGATATAATCATTAGCCCCCCCTTTTAAGCCCTCTATTGTTTCCTGAATGGTATCTTTGGCAGTCAAAAAAATAATTGGGGTATCGCTGTCTTTTATTCTAATGGCCTTGCATAAGTCCAAACCGCTCATTTTAGGCATCATCCAGTCCAGTAAAATAAGATCAAAACTATTATTTTGGACTAATTCAAAACCTTGAAGCCCGTCAAAAGCCGCGGTGATTTCATAGCCCTCTTCCTCTAATCCCTGTTTCAGGAATTGCACTATGCCCACTTCATCTTCAACTATTAGAATATGCATTTTCTCTTTGTGTTTATTCTATCTCAAATTTAAACCCCAATGAGGCAATATTTGCGGATAATCCATCACTCCTTTCATAATGATTCAATCGTAAATCTATTGATTTCAATCCTAATATAAAAATTTTGGCTTGAGTAAAAATATCGGTATATGTAAAACCAGCACCGTATTGATTACTGTCGAATTTTGACAAGTCATAATCGGATGTGTAATATTTCTCGGTGGAAAGATGCTTTTCATAAGGAGCAAAATAATTAGATGCAGTCTGGGTATAATAACGATATGATGGAGCAATTGTGAATTTTGAACTTATTTTGATAGGCAGTTCAATTGATGCTGTATGTGCTTGAATACCCCAATTGTCTTGATAATACCTATAATAAGTTCTCGCTACCACATATTCATTGATATAAAAATTAAGTCTTGCTCCTACTGGCACCTTAAAACGGGTACTTGGCAACCTTTCTTTATCATCTGCCAAATGGTAAACACCGATATTAGAAGAGGTTTCATAGACAGGAATGAACTGAGAGTCTCCAATATAATAGTTTGCCTTATCGGCAAAATAAACCCTTTGGTATGGTGTCGCCAAAAGCCCTTCTTGTTTTAATAAATCCATGAATAATGACATTTGTATTTTTTTGGTTAGAATTTGCGAAAACGAAATGGAAGCCGAATACGAATTTCTGTTCACGGTGGAATATTCCGAAAAAGAAGACGGCAAAT
>JBLIHD010000100.1:0-6711 GCA_047636335.1 Flavobacterium sp. | reverse complement strand
GAGACCCCTTCGATAACTAGAACAAAGTCATTGATTTCGATTCCTGTTTTTATCACTGCGGTTTTAAAACCATTCTCTTTCTTGACAAAAACTATCTTTTCAGTTCCGATGCTTACCAAAGCTTGTTTTCTGAGCCAAATCCCTTTTATTGGATTTGTTTCTATAATTCCCTGCAGCCTCAAACCAACGGGGAATTTTAAATTTTTATTATTGAGATAAACTCTCACTCGATTGGTTTTTTCATTTTGGTTGAGTTGCGTTTCGACAAAGTTCACTGTGGCGTTGAAGTAATCCTTTTCGTCTAACTCGGACGAGATTCTGATCGGCTGATTTACTTTTACCAGACTATTGTAGCCCTGCATAACATTAAAAACACCCCAAACTCTATCCGTATTCATCAATTTAAAAACAACTTCGTTTTTCTTGATATAATCTCCTTCCTTCAAAGTTAAGGAAGTAGTGGTGGTTCCGGCACTTTGCATATTCCCGGCTGCGCTTGCGTTCCCGCTATCCGTTCCTTCTACAATCCCACCACTTGGACTGTAAATGGTCACTACCGGATTTACTCTTTTGGCTGCAGCCAATGAATTAATTTGCTGGGCGGTCATTCCGTAGAGCAATAATTTTTGTTTTGATGCTTTGATGATTGAAGCGTTTTCCGAATCATTGGTTATCAGATAAATATAATTTTGCTGCTCTGTCAGTAATTCCGGACTGTACAAATCAAACAGTTTTTCGCCTTTATTTACTTTTTGAAACTTGTAATTCACATACATTTTTTCTATCCTGCCACTAATTCTTGCAGATATGTTTTCGGACAAATTAGGATCGTAGCCAACAAGTCCCGGCAAATGGAGCTCGCTGCTTATCGTGGTGTCTTTAGGTATCGTGGTTTGAAAAGTCCCCACCACAAATCGGTCTGTAGGGCGCAACAAGTGTTCGATCGATTGGTTTTCCTCAGGCTGTTTTTCACTCACTTTTTTCACTAAATTCATTCCGCAAATCGGGCAACTCCCCGGCTCATTTCTTATGATTTGCGGATGCATCGAACAAGTGTAAACTAACTCCTGATGTTCCTCTTTCGAATGTGCACCTTTATCTACTTCTATCAGTTTCATCCCACATTTAGGACAAGTTCCCGGTTGCTTACTAAAAACTGAATCTTCTGGCATAGGGCAGGTATAAGTTACTTCCTCATTTGAAAAAAAAGTGTTATTTCCCGATTTTTCCACAAAATAATAAATTGTGAATCCAACAGTCAAAACCGCGATAGCCAACAAACTATATTTTAAAAATTTGTTCATAATTATTTCGTTTCGAGTTGTTTTTCGATTTCTACCTGAGTACTCAAAATAGACTGAAGTTTATCTAATTTATCGATCTGCGCCATATTTAACGCTTCCCATGAATCCAACACCACAAACAAATCACCCGTGTTGTTTTGCCAGGCCAAAATTGCCGTGTCATAATTTCTTCTCAATGCCGGAATGATACTTTTTTCGGCAATATCATACTGCCTTTTAAGATTTTTTAATTCGGTTTGCAGCCCTAAAATCATACCCGATGCCTCATTTAGAATCATTTGTTTTTGCCATTCCAGACTTTCGTTTTTTATCTTTATACTATTGATTGTCGCTTTATTCATTTTTGTGGACCAAGGCATCGGTATGCTCACCATACCCATCAATGAAAACTGTTGCGGACGGTCGCCAAAGGCAAACATGTGATCGTATTTCACGCCAAACTCCGGCAACAGTTTCGATTTTTCGGTTATAATTTTCAACTGATTCAATTCCATCGTTCTTTCGATCGCTTGTACATCGCTTCGGTTTTCGGAAAGCGAAGTGGTGTCTGATTTCATTGAATCAAATTCATTTAATGTATAGGTCGGGTTGATTTCGAAGACCGTGTTTTTATCCCTTGCCATCAAGGTGTTCAGCACGATTCTTTTTTGAGAAATGTTATTTTGCATCATGACCAACATGCTTTGTAACCCACTGTATTGGGATTTCGCCTTATAATACGTTGGCAGTTTGTCCATATTGTATTGATAGCGTATTTCCATACTCTTTATCATGTACTCCAAAAGCAACAAATTGTCATTGGCGATTTTTATTTTTTTATCCAATACCATCCATTGGTAATAGTTTGTCTTTGCCAAGGCATTCAACTGATTGACGGTGTAATTTTTGTTTTCGGCTTCCACTGAAGACATGGCATTCATGTAATCAGAATCGGCCTTCAATTTGGAAGCATTGGGAATCATTTGCGTAAAGCCAAGCATATAAGCACCCATTCCCGGATTCATTTCATCTCCTTTCCACATTTTCACCTCGTAAGGCGTCATAAACAAACCAGTATTAATTTGCGGTGGCATCCAACTTTTTGCTCCCTTGGCCGCTGCATCCATACTTTGAATATCGGCATCATACATTTTCAACTGTGGATTATTGGTTTTGATTGTACCCAAAACGGCATCCAACGAAAGTGTTTGCCCATTTACATTTGCAAAGCCAAAAATCAAACAACCTATAATGATATACTTTTTAATGTTTCGCATCGATGATCTCTATTTTACCTTTTGTTCTTAATTCACGTAGTTTTGTCATTTCAAAAACAACCGGCGTCACTAATAATACATAAATAGTTGAGGTGATTGTCCCTCCAATAAGTGGAACCGTAATCGGAATCATTACATCGGCCCCGGTACCAGTTGACCATAAAATGGGGACTAACCCAAACAAAGCGACAGATACCGTCATTAACTTGGGACGCAATCTTTTTGCAGAGCCAAAAATAATATAGTCCCGTAATATATCTTCCGTGAGTGTTTCTCTACTGTTTCCATGTTTCTCCACCATTTTGACCATGGCTTCATTTAAATAAATGGTAATCAACATCGCAGTTTCAATGGCCAGGCCAAACAAAGCGATGAAACCAACCGCAACAGCCACCGATAAATTGATATCATAAAAGTAAACCATAAAAATCCCGCCAATCAAGGCAAAAGGTACCGTAATCATGGTGATGAACGCCTCCTTCATGGAGCGATAAGTAAAGTATAAAATAAGGAATATGATAATCACAACTAGAGGCAAAATCAGGCTTAATGTTTTGTTAGCCCGAATTTGGTTTTCCCATTGTCCGCTCCATTCCATATAATAGCCTTTTGGCATTTTAGTAATCATTGCATTTAGCTTGTCCTGTGCTTCCTGCACGGTACTCCCTAAGTCTCGACCCCGAACATTAAACAAAACGCTCCCACGAAGCATGGCGTTTTCACTATTAATCATTGGGGGCCCATCGCTTATTTTTATATCCGCAACAGTCTCTAAGGGAATCGGTCCATACTCCATTGTCTGAACCTGAAGTTTTTTTAGGGATTCAAGACTGTTTCTATATTCTTGCGCATATCTTGCATTGACCGAAAACCGCTCTCTTCCTTCAATAGTTGTCGTTAATGTCATCCCGCCAATAGCAGCTTCGACGACATTATTGACATCATCAACGCTAAGTCCGTACCTACCTATCACTTCTCGCTTGGCAACGATATCAATATATTTCCCTCCGGTAATCGGTTCCGCAAATAAATCTTTCACTCCATCGGTACCCTCCAATGCTTTTTTAATTTTTTGGGATAAAACATCAATAGTGTCTAAACTGGCACCATATATTTTTATTCCCACATCGGTTCTGATGCCTGTAGAAAGCATATTAATTCGATTAATGATCGGCTGCGTGAAACCATTCGTCACTCCGGGAATTTGCAACTTATTGTTTATTTCCGTTATGATATCGCTTTTCGTTATTCCTTCTCTCCATTCATTGTGGGGCTTCAGTAAAATGATAGTCTCAATCATGCTAATCGGACTGTTGTCCGTTGCCGTATTAGCCCTACCCGCTTTTCCCAAAACATGGGTAACCTCTGGAATCGATTTTATCAATTTATCCTGAACCTGTAATATTCGTTTTACCTCCCCATTAGAAACATCAGGCAAGGTTACGGGCATAAATAAAATACTGCCCTCATCTAAAGGCGGCATAAATTCGGATCCCAGTCTAGTGAACATCAATCCCCCGATTAATAAAGCAACGATATTTACTGCCAACACCGATTTTCTCCATTTCAAACAAAAAGTTAAAATTGGCGTATAGATACTTTCTAGTTTTCTGTTGATTGGGTTCTTATTTTCAGGACGTAGTTTCCCCTTTAGCAAAAAACTAATCAATACCGGGGTCAGTGTTATGGCCAAAAAGGCATCGACGATTAATATAAATGACTTCGTCCAGGCCAACGGACTGAATAATTTCCCTTCCATCCCCGTCAATAAGAAAACAGGCAAAAAGGAAGCTATCACAATTAAAGTTGAATAAAACACACCCGGACCAACTAATTTTGAGGAGTCCTCAATCAGCTTCATTCTTTCTTCAGGAGGCAGCGGATCGTGCTCTTTTTTGAATATGTTTTTAAATATTTTCTTCATCGCTGTTTCTTAATGATTATTGTCCAATTCTTCCTGTTTCTCAGAAATAGTCCGATAGGCATTTTCTACCATTACGATTCCATCATCAACCACAACACCTATTGCCAGTGCGATACCAGTTAAAGACATAATATTGGATGAAATCCCGAAAGCCTCCAGTAAAATAAAACCTATGGCAACGGATATTGGCAACTGGATTAGAATTATCAGTGCGCTTCGCCAATGAAAAAGAAAAAGCAAGACTATAATAGACACTACAATCATCTCCTCGATCAAAGTGCCTTTAACCGATTCGATTGCTTTTTCTATAAGTACACTTCTGTCGTAGGAAGTCTTGAAGGAAACACCTTCCGGCAATCCTTTTGCGACTTCTTTCATTTTGAGCTTTACAGCCTCTATAACCTTATCGGCGTTTTCTCCGTAGCGCATCACCACGATTCCGCCCACAACTTCCCCTTCGCCATTGACATCAAAAATCCCTACTCGTGACTCTCCACCCATTTGCACAGAGCCTATGTCACTTACCTTTACAGGTACCGAATTGTAATTTTTGACGGCAATGTCTTCCACATCTTTTATGTTCTTAATATAGCCTAACCCCCTAACGATATAGGACATATTGCTCATTTCAAACTTCCTTCCTCCCACGTCATTGTTACTAGTTTTTACAGCTTTCATCACCTCCATCATACTAACATTATAGTACTGCATTTTTAAAGGGTCCAAAACAAGCTGGTATTGTTTTTCGAAGCCCCCAAAGGAAGCCACTTCGGCTACTCCAGGAACAGTTTGCAGGGCAAACTTCACGTACCAGTCTTGGAGTGCGCGTTGCTCGCCCAAATCCATTCCATTGGTCTCCAAATGGTACCAAAAAATGTGGCCTACGCCTGTTCCATCGGGACCCAGAGTAGGGACAACATTTTCAGGCAACAAACGTTGTGCATAATTTAGCCGTTCCAATACACGGGTTCTTGCCCAATATGGATCTACATTTTCTTCAAAGATGACATAGACAAAACTCATCCCAAACATGGAAGAGGCACGGATATTCTTGATTTTAGGTATTCCCTGTAAATTGGAAACCAGTGGATATGTCACCTGGTCTTCAATCACCTGAGGACTTCTGCCCATCCATTCCGTAAAAACAATGACTTGGTTTTCGGACAGGTCAGGAATGGCATCGATAGGATTCTGTTGCACGCTATAAATCCCCCAGCCAAATAAACAGGCTGAAACAATCAACACGACCATTCGGTTTCTTAGTGAAAATGATATTAATTTTTCTACCATAATAGCTTACTGTTTTTATGAAAAACTGTCTTTCATTCTATCTATATCCAATGGATTCTTCTTACCACTCGGTAGTAATTCCGCCACATGTCAACATTTCAGATCCATAATAAGGATTCTTGATGTCTTTGGTTTCACTGATCCAATACCCACTTTTCCCTTGATCGTACATTGGACAATAGTCTCTATATATTTTTCTGTCTGTTCCAAAAATTTTAATCAATTTGTTAATGTCTTTGCTCAGCATGGCAAAATGCTGTCTTTGGCTGTCTATTTTTGCTGAATTATCAGCAATCTGTTCCGTATGTTCTTTGGCATCATCGGCAAGATCTACGTACTCCTTTTTAAATTTATCCTCAATTTTATCAGATTTTAAATTGTTGAAAGTCGCGTTTAATTCTTTTGCCGCATTGGCCGCTTCTTTAGAATCATCTTTGGCAAGCGCATTTTTTAATTTCAAGTAATTGTTCAAAATTCCATCAATAGAAAATGATGATTTACTCAATGGTTCCGCTTGTTTCTTAACTTCTTCAGGAGCAGTTGCCGCTGGGGTAAATGGCTCCGTCAATTCCATACCGCATACAGAACAGGCTTCCCCTTGTTTGCCATAAACTTCAGGATGCATTGGGCAAGAATACAATTCAGAACTTGATTCTGTTGTTGCTTGTCCTGTTCCGCTTTTGTCTTCATTTTTTTTGCATGATACTGCTGTCATTGCTATTATCATTACCGTAAGAATTATTTTTTTCATTTTATTATATTTTAAGTATTTGTAAATATCTTTTGTCTTGTACCTGTTTTAGTTTGTTACATTAAAAAAAGTATATTGCAATCGAAGTAAAAATCCGTTTGGAGCCGTACGATACATCGTAGTATACAACTCCTGTTTGTAAGCCAAGTCTATTCTTGCCTGACTGTTCACTATGAATTGAATGGA
>JBLIHD010000099.1:0-6821 GCA_047636335.1 Flavobacterium sp. | reverse complement strand
TGTCTTTGTAATTAAAAGCCAAAACGGAGGTGGAAACAGAAATCCCTCTCTGACGTTCAATTTCCATAAAGTCACTCGTGGCGCCTTTTTTGATTTTATTATTTTTTACAGCACCTGCTTCTTGAATAGCACCACCAAAAAGGAGGAGTTTTTCTGTAAGTGTTGTTTTACCTGCATCTGGATGCGAGATAATTCCGAAAGTTCTTCTTCGTTGTATTTCTTTTAGAAAGCTCATGTATCGTGTAAATAGTCTGCAAAAGTACTACTTATAAATGCTAATAAAAAAAAATGAGGCGGTCTTTTAAGACAGCCTCATTTATATTGAAAATCTAAACTCTTTACATATTAATTGACCAAATTGAATAGCTATTTGGCGGACTTTGAATTTTCACCCAAGTGTCCCCTTGAGTTGTAGGCAACCAATTAGAATTGCCTGTAAAGTCCTTTATCTGAGCATTGCTCCAATTGGTAGGCACCCATCTCTCTTGCCACGACGAAGAATTGTTGATATAAACGACTAATCCAGGGTTTCCATTATAACCATTTCTTCGGGCAATATACTCATCGTTGTCTGCATATAAAATAGATGTCGTTCCTGTCGCTTTATTATTGTGTATCCAAATAAGGTTATCCATTTTTGCCTTGTCCAGCCATTCCTCGTAATCTCTATAAAATATTGTCGGATATCCTTCATGTGTCAGGATATAGGCATAGGCCAACTGTTTATTGTATATTTCATCTGTGTCATGATTCGTTACGAAAGTAACTGCCTTGTATGGATTTCTTTTCCACATCATATCATCGTTCAACAGGTTTAGGTTATTACCGTCAAAAGCGTCATTCATTTTATAGTAACAAGCGAAGTCAAATACGGAGCTGTTGGCGTTGTTTGCCCACCATTCCAAAGTGTTTACGTTTGAGTCCCAATATTCCCCCACGGAGAAACCGCCTACGTTTGCGTTCCAATTATTGACAACCCATGGACCGAAGCCTTTCACGTAATCAAACCTCCAACCGTCAAATTTCATCGTATTTTTATAATATTTACCTACGCCGTCAGTGCGCAACCAAAGCCAATTCTGTACATTAGGGGTCACGTGAGACAGGTCTGGAAAACCTCCAAAAGCGCCTTCATCATTATTTGCATATGAATTTTTATAGAAATCAGCACTTGTTCTTGGGAATTTTCCGGAAGCGACTCCAGTAAAGTTAGTGTAGGTCTGTGTGCTTGTATAGGGGTTGCTTTCTAGTTGTCCGCCACTATTGTGGTTAAGTACCATGTCCGCATATACTTGCATGTTCTCAGTATGCGCTTTCGTGATTAGGCTTACTAACTCAGTTTTGGAACCAAAACGAGTTTCCGTGGTGCCATTTTGATTGTAGTTTCCAAAATCAAAATAATCGGTGGGGTCATAACCCATTGAAAAAGGTCCGTTTTGTGCTTTTGATACCGGTGGTAACCAGATGGAGCCGATACCGGCATTCGACCACGCCGTTACTTTTGTTCCCAGCGTATTCCACCAGTTTCCACCTGCAGGGACGTCCCAGTAAAAAGCTTGCATCATCACGCCCCCTCCTGGATTCGCGACATATTTCCCCGTTACTGTAGTTGTTGCTCCCGTGCTGAACGGATGACCATCATGATGAGTTACGTTCACGACTTTGAATTGCGAAGCTGCGGAAGCGGAATCTGTTACTAAATCCTCGTTTGAATTACAAGAGTAGAGGCCAACTAATAAGACAGACAATAGATAGGTTTTAAAATTAGATTTTTTCATTAAAGGGTTGATTTAGGTTAATTAATGTTTTTGGAACTAAGTGATATTTATTTATATAGTGTTCAAAGCATCTTTGTCTTTAGTTTTAATTTGGTTTTTATTTGATTCAAAAAGCACTAGCTGTTCATTATACAGATTAAATAATTTCGTTTTTATTGCGATATACATTTTAAATTATTGATTATTTTGCGAATAATGCTTTAGTGACTGCGCTAATGTATACAAATATCTGCCTGAAATACCTTACGTATTTTTCATTCGCTAACGAAAACGTTGTAGTGTTGAAAAGTTTTTGCGTATTTTATTATAAATGAGGTGTTTGCTTGCTTGTTTGCCAGATTGTGATTTAGGCAAATTTATGTTTTTATCGAAAGTAATAAGCTTTGTTTGATTTGAAAATCGATTGCATAAATGGAAAATGCGGGATTGGTCGATGCGAAATTGTCACAAGATTTAATCTCGCGTTTGCGGTTGTAAAGTATCGAATCAGAAGTTGTTAACTGAAGGAACTGTCAACAGAAATTACGGAAAGGGGGGAATTGATAAAAGCGCTAATAATATTATGTTAATACTACTATGGAAACTTGTATTATGTAATTGAATTGTTATTTTTGTTCGCTTTAACTACACGGAAAGTTTGTAGGAACATTTTTATTTGTATGATACTTATGGTGTATATTTGGCCAGATTGGTTGGGCTAGGATAAATGAAATCTGTGCAGGTTTAAAAAAAAATGCTTACAATAAAATATAAAATTCAAATAATGCCATTAAAAAAAATACAAATGAGGTCAGTAAATAGCAGAATTGCACTAATATTTTTTCTTTTACTGTTTTCAAGCACGATCACTAGAGCACAAGAAATTATTAAAGACAGTGTGATTGTTCCTGTTAAGAAAACTCAATCCAATCAAAGGCAGAAAATAGACGGTATCGTCGCTACTGTAGGGGACTTTATCGTTTTAGATTCTGATATTGACAAGTCATACCTGGAAATTTCAAGTCAAGGTGGTTCAATAAAGGATATTACCAGATGCCAAATGCTAGGAAAACTATTGGAAGATAAGCTGTATGCGCATCAGGCGATTCAGGACAGTGTAAAGGTGACAGATGCTGAAGTGAAAGGGATGTTGGAAGAGAGAGTAAGCTATATGGTAGGCCAAATTGGTTCTATCGAAAAAGTAGTGAATTATTACAATAAAAGTTCCGAAGAAGAATTCAGAAGCTATTTCTTTGATATTTTGAAGGAGCAGAAATTGACCTCAGAAATGCAGAAGAAGATTATTGGAGAAGTAGAAATTACGCCTGAAGAAGTGCGTAATTTTTTCAAAACAATACCAAAAGAAGAATTACCTCTTTTTGGGGCAGAAATGGAAGTGGCGCAAATTGTGGTGACACCGAAAGTTTCCGATGCAGAGAAACAAAAAGTAATCGACAGGCTGAATCAATTCAAAGAAGAAATTCAAGCAGGCTCAAGTTTTGCGACCAAAGCGGTTTTGTATTCTCAAGATCCAGGTTCAAGGTCGAATGGAGGTTATTATAAAATGAATAGAAAAACAGCTTTCATAAAAGAATTTAAAGATGTGGCTTTCAGTCTAGCTGAAGGTGAAATTTCTGCACCTTTTGAGACAGATTTTGGGTTCCATATCATATATGTTGAAAAAATCAAGGGTCAAGAGCTAGAATTACGTCATATATTGTTGACGCCGACGGTGACGGAAGAAGTTTTAAGCGAAGCGAAAGAGAAAATAACCTTGATCAGAAAAAGAATCGAAGATAAGGAATTAACTTTTTCAGAGGCAGCAAGAAGATTTTCTGATGAAAAAGAAACGAGAGCAAATGGTGGGGCTTTAATTAATCCAAAAACACAAGATACCCGTTTTGAATTGACAAAAATGGATCCTTCCCTTTATGGTCAGGTGTCTAATTTAAAGGATAGTGATATTTCCCAGCCAGTTATTGATGTTGATGAACAAGGGAGAAAAAGCTACAAATTAATTACAGTTACAAATAGAATAAATGAGCATACCGCCGATTATGCCACAGATTATATAAAAATTAAAGAATTGGCGCTAAAGGAAAAACAAATCAGAGCCATAGGTAAATGGTTTGACGAAAAAATAAAGGAAACCTATATTAAAATCCTAGGTGAATACAGGGATTGTGATTTCACTAACAATTGGGTAAAAAAATAATTTCTGTTAAATAAATAAATAAAAAGAGTTAGCTTTATGGATTCATAAAGTTAACTCTTTTTTAATTTAAAATGTTTTTAAAATGTCTGATGTAGCTGCAATACACAATTTGGTTAAAAAGCGTAATGAACTAAAAAGCGAAATCGCAAAAATCATTGTTGGTCAGGATTTAGTTGTGGACCAAATTTTGCTTTGCATTTTTTCTGGGGGTCATGCATTACTGGTAGGAGTCCCGGGATTAGCGAAAACTTTAATGGTGAATACTCTAGCGCAAGCTTTGGGACTGAATTTCAAGAGAATTCAATTTACTCCTGATTTGATGCCTTCGGACATATTAGGGAGTGAAATATTAGATGAAAATCGTCAATTCAAATTCTTAAAAGGACCAGTTTTTTCGAACATAGTACTTGCGGACGAAATTAACAGGACGCCACCAAAAACGCAGGCTGCATTGTTAGAAGCGATGCAGGAGCGTTCAGTTACCATCGCTGGGGAAAACTATAAGTTGGACTTGCCCTATTTTGTTTTGGCAACCCAAAACCCGATTGAACAGGAAGGTACTTATCCATTACCGGAGGCGCAATTAGACCGTTTTATGTTTGCCATTAAACTAGAATACCCTTCTTTTGAAGAAGAAGTGCAAGTGGTAAAACGAACCACTTCGGATATAGTAAACACAATCAACCCGTTATTCACTGCGCAGGAGATTATGGATTTTCAATCCTTGATTCGCAGGATTCCAGTGGCAGACAATGTTATTGAATATGCGGTGACCTTGGTCAGTAAAACACGTCCCGATAACGAATTGTCAAATGATTATGTTAAAAGTTATTTGGATTGGGGAGCTGGACCGAGAGCGTCACAGAATCTAATTTTAGCTGCCAAAGCGCACGCCGCCTTCAATGGAAAATTCTCACCTGATATCGAAGATGTGAAAGCAGTTTCTATAGGAATACTCCGTCATAGAATTATTAAGAACTACAAAGCAGATGCCGAAGGTATAACCGAAGAAATGATTATTGCAAAGCTGCTTTAAAATGATTTTTTGGGTGTTTTACTCTTCAATTTTGTATGAAACTACAACGTTTGCGTATTAGATTAAATTTTCGCATTTTAGAAAAAACACTAAATCAAATAATTACTTACGGATTAATCATATAAATGTTAAATTTTTTTTTTTTTATCAATTATGTGCGCTAAAAATCAGTATTAGATAATAATAATTTTTGAAAAGCGCAGCTCTATTAAATGTTTTTTAAATCTCAGCTTAAATCGTTAAATTTGCCGCACAAAAAAACAAATAACACTATATGTTGTGGCTTTTGATATTGAAATAATCAATGGAATCTGCTGTTAAAATTGAAAAATACTTCTATTATGAATACTTATAAGGATTACATTCAAGAGATTGAAGAAAGAAAAGACCAAGGGCTTAATCCGAAGCCAATTGATGGAGCTGAATTACTAAGCGAAATCATTTCGCAAATTAAGGATTTGAATAATAAGGATAGAGAGGATTCGCTTAACTTCTTTATTTATAATGTTGTGCCTGGTACTACAGGTGCAGCCGGTGTGAAAGCTAAATTTTTGAAGGAAATCATTCTAGGGGAATCAGCAGTTGCTGAAATTACTCCAAGTTTTGCTTTTGAATTATTATCACACATGAAAGGGGGAACTTCTGTTGAAGTTTTACTTGATTTGGCTTTAGGCGCTGATGTAGCTATTGCTAAAGAAGCTGCAGGTGTTCTAAAAACACAAGTTTTTCTTTACGAAGCGGATACAGATCGTTTAGAAGAGGCGTTTAAAATAGGTAATGAAATAGTTAAAGAAATTCTCGAGAGCTATGCAAAAGCTGAGTTCTTTACTAAATTGCCAGAAATAGCAGAAGAAATTAAGGTCATCACTTATATTGCTGGTGAAGGAGATATTTCAACCGATTTACTCTCTCCAGGAAACCAAGCTCACTCAAGATCGGATCGTGAACTTCATGGAAAATGTTTGATTTCTCCTGAAGCACAAGATGAAATCAAAGTTTTAGCAGAAGCTAATACTGATAAGAGCGTTATGCTAATCGCTGAGAGGGGTACTATGGGTGTAGGATCGTCTAGAATGTCAGGTGTAAATAACGTGGCTTTATGGACAGGTAAAAAAGCAAGTCCTTATGTTCCATTTATCAATATTGCTCCAATTATTGCTGGAACAAACGGTATTTCTCCTATTTTCCTAACGACTGTAGGAGTTACAGGTGGAATTGGGATTGATCTTAAAAACTGGGCAAAAAAGGTAGATGCGCAAGGGAATTTTGTTCTTGATGAAGCTGGAGAAGCTATTCTTGAAGAAGTATATTCTGTTGCTACAGGAACGGTTCTTACTATCAACACTAAAACGAAGAAACTTTTTAACGGAGAAAAGGAATTGATTGATATTTCTGCATCTTTAACTCCTCAAAAAGTGGAGTTTATAAAAGCTGGTGGATCGTATGCTATTGTATTCGGTAAAAAGCTACAAACATTTGCAGCCAAAACTTTAAATATAGATATACCTCAGGTATATGCTGCATCAAAAGAAATTTCTATAGATGGACAAGGTCTTACGGCAGTAGAAAAAATATTCAATAAAAACGCTGTTGGAACAACTCCAGGTAAAGTGTTACACGCAGGTTCAGATGTGCGTGTAGAAGTAAATATTATTGGTTCACAGGATACAACTGGTCTTATGACATCTCAGGAGTTGGAGTCTATGGCTGCAACTGTGATTTCGCCAATTGTTGATGGAGCTTACCAATCCGGTTGTCATACTGCTTCAGTTTGGGATAATAAGTCTAAGGCCAACATTCCTAGATTAATGAA
>JBLIHD010000098.1:0-6895 GCA_047636335.1 Flavobacterium sp. | reverse complement strand
ATTATAGACAATTTTGATTTTTCGTTATACACTAACCCACCATAAGTCAATCCTTGATGCGAAAAGGTTTCATTACCAACTTTATTGGCGGGCATAACTCCTATCCATTTGTCCTTGTATGAAACAATCAAGGAATTGTCCTGAAACCTATCTTTGTGGTATTCCATAAAGTCACGATGGAACAGAAACGTGGCATTTTTGGCTTGACCAATAAAGGCATTCCAATTAGCATAATCACTTTCCTGATATTTTCGGACGGAATAATTTTTCACTCTTTAGTTTTAGAACTCGTGAAAGTAACCTTTTTTATTTATTTTCGAAAGTCGGCAAGTACCATTTGAATTTCACGGCCATTAAGCGAACAGATATAATGACTAAAGAGGTTGTTATGTATAAAAAACTGTCTTCAAGGTCGAGTTTTTTTAAAATAAAAAACACGACACCCCCAAGTATACAAATAGTGGCATATATTTCCTTTCTGAAAATCACTGGGATTTCAGCACATAATATGTCGCGGATTACGCCTCCAAAACAGGCCGTCATTGTTCCCAAAGCGATACATACAAAGGGATGTAAACCAACATTAATCCCTTTTTCAAGACCAACTAAAGTAAAAACCCCCAATCCGATAGTGTCGAACAAGAAGAGTGAAGTTCGCAATTTGTCGAATTTCTTTCTAAATAATACGGCAAAAACACCCGCAATACATATTGCATAAACATACTCCAAGTCGAGCATCCATCCCACTGGTGTTGTTCCAATCATGACATCGCGCAAGGTTCCTCCTCCCACAGCAGTAACGAAAGCAATTATAAATATGCCAAAACCATCCATTTTTTTGCTCATGGCTGTTAATGCCCCTGACAATGCAAAGGCGATTGTTCCTATGATATCTAATAAATGAAACATGCGCTTTTTGTTGGTTTAAATGGAAATCCTGAATTTTGTTGTGCTGAAAGAACAACTGGAGCAAAATTAAAGAAAAATAGTTGTGTAAAAGTGCTCTGATAAACTTATCTGTGGAATCTCATTTCAGATTCATAAATATTTCTTTCTAAATTTATCAAACTGGATGTTCTCGATGTATCTTTGTTTAAAAATAATAATTAAATTTTAGAATATCTTGAAACAAATCAGTTCAGTTCAAAATCCATTCATAAAATCATTGGTATTATTACAAGAAAAAGCAAAAAGCCGGAAGCAAACGGGAACTTTTATAATTGAAGGTAAAAGAGAAATTGAAATAGCCCTCAAAGGTGGTTATGAGATGGAAACAATCCTGTTTTATCCAGAAATTTGTTCTGAAACTGAGGCAAAAAAAATAGCAAAAACTGCTGACCAAATAGAAATCAACAAAGAAGTATTTCAAAAACTGGCGTATCGGGATACGACCGAAGGTATTTTGGCTGTAGCCAAAACAAAATCCTTGCAGTTATATGATTTAATATTGTCCGACAACCCGTTAATTTTAGTCGCGGAAGCGCCCGAAAAACCGGGAAACATTGGGGCTTTATTGCGAACTGCCGATGCCGCCAATCTGGATGCCGTGATAATTGCGAATCCTAAGAGTGATTTATACAATCCTAATATTGTACGCTCAAGCGTAGGTTGTCTGTTTACGAACCAAATTGCAACTGGGACAACCGATGAAATCATTGCTTTTTTGAAAGAAAAAAAAATCAACTTTTATTGTGCCACTTTACAAAATTCGACATCATACCACACCCAAGATTACACAACCCCAACCGCTTTGGTCGTGGGTACGGAAGCAACCGGTTTGACGCAGGAATGGCGTGAGGCGGCCACCCAAAATATCATTATCCCGATGCAAGGAGAAATTGACAGCATGAACGTTTCTGTTGCCGCAGCAATATTGATCTTTGAAGCCAAAAGGCAACGGGGCTTTTAGCTTACTGATTTAAAAAAAACTGAGCTTTACCCTATTCCTGTGATTCTTGTCATTTGGAGGAAAGAGAAATCTCATTCTGAATAAAATAAAATTTCTTAAATTAAAATCATGAAAAATAAATTATTTGTAGCAATAACATTACTTTCAACCACACTTTCGTTCGCTCAAATCAGTTCGGTCCAAGTGGACGAATTGGTCAATCGTACCATAAAGACTTTTAATGTCCCCGGAATTGCGGTGGCAATCGTTAAAGACGGAAAAGTGGTTTTAGCCGAAGGATATGGCGTAAAATCGATTGAGACAAAAGAAAAAGTGGATGCAAACACTCTTTTTGGCATTGCCTCAAACAGCAAAGCGTTTACAAGTGCCGCTCTGGCAATGCTTGTTGATGAAGGAAAAATAAAATGGGACGACAAAGTCATCAAATATCTTCCGAATTTCAGAATGTATAATGAGTACGTAACCCAAGAATTTACGATCCGAGATCTACTGACCCATAGGAGCGGACTTGGTCTGGGCGCGGGAGACTTAATGATCTGGCCTGACGGAAGTAATTTTACCGTGCAGGACATCATTCAAAACCTACAATATTTGAAACCTGTTTCTGCCTTCAGGACAAAATATGACTATGACAATTTATTATATATAGTCGCCGGAGAAGTGATTCATGTGGTTAGCGGGACAAGCTGGTGCGATTTTGTTGAAGAACGCATTATGAAACCACTAGAAATGAACAATAGTGCAGCTTCTTTTGTTCGATTGGCAGACACAACTAATATAATCGCTCCACATGTGCCTATTGACGGAAAATTGAAAGTAATAAAAAGGTATAAAAACCAACTTTTTGATGCGGCGGCCGGAATTTATTCCAGCGTAAATGATTTGAGCAAATGGGCAATTATGCAAATGAATAATGGGAAATACGGAGCTGAGAACAAACAATTGTTCTCTGAAAAAGAACATGCTGAAATGTGGACCCCGCAAACTTTAATTCCAATTAAAACGATAGCTCCATATAATTCCCATTTTAAAGCCTATGGACTAGGGTGGTTTTTGAGCGATGTAAAAGGATACAAAGAAGTGACACATACCGGCGGTCTGGAAGGCATCGTGACGCAAACAACTTATTTTCCTGAACTACAATTGGGGATTATAGTGTTAACTAACCAACAATCGGGTGCTGCATTTAACGCAATCACCAATACCATAAAAGACAGCTATCTTGGCATAAAATCTGCAGATTATGTAGCTCTTTATAACAATCGTCTAAAAGCCAATGAAGATTCTGCCGATAAAGTTACCGATGAAGTGTGGGCTGCCGTTGCAAAAAACAAGAATGCAAAAATCAAACCTGACTTCAAAACTGTTACCGGAACTTACAAAGACAGTTGGTTTGGAGACGTCATAATCAGCGAGACAAAAGGAAAACTATTCTTTGAATCCAAGCGTTCTTCACAACTAAAAGGGGACGTTTTTTTCTACAAAGAAGGGAATTATGTGGTAAAATGGGACAATGCATATTTGCATGCGGATGCCCATCTGATTTTTCAATTTGATGAACGTGGAAAAGCGACTTCGTTAAAAATGAAACCCATTTCTGAATTAACCGATTTTAGTTATGATTTTCAGGATTTGGATTTCATCAAAACGGATACTAATTAGCAGTAAAGAAACTTGAAAAATAGAATTTAGTGTTTTAATTTTAAGCATTGATTTATCTCTTGCATATATGTAAACTTATAATTATTTTTAGAAAATGAATCATGCCGTTATGACAGAAATTGATATAGAAAAAGAAAATAAAGCGATTGCCCAGGAATACAAAGAATTACTTCGAATCAGTTACCAGACCCTGTCTCCCGAAGAGAAAAAACTGATACGTAAAGCTTTTGATGTTTCCGTGGAAGCCCATAAAGACCAGCGGAGAAAATCAGGCGAGGCCTATATCTTCCATCCAATTGCCGTGGCAAAAATTGTGGCTTCCGAAATAGGTTTGGGCGCCACATCTATTGCTGCAGCATTATTGCATGATGTAGTTGAAGACACCCCTACCACCATAAAAGACATAGAGCGAATATTTAATCCAAAAGTGGCACAACTTGTCGAAGGATTGACTAAAATAGCATTGGTTCAAAAGGACATGAATGTGTCTATGCAAGCCGAGAATTTTCGTAAAATGCTATTGACTCTTAATGATGATGTGCGCGTAATACTTATAAAAATAGCAGATAGATTGCATAACATGCAAACTATGGAGTCAATGGATGACCATAAACAAGTTAAAATTGCTTCTGAAACACTATACATTTACGCTCCTTTAGCACACCGTTTGGGTTTATATAATATTAAAACAAAACTAGAGGACTTAGGTTTAAAATATACAGAACCTGCAATTTACGATGAAATTGTAAGCAAAATAAAAGAAACCAAAGAACAACAAGATGCTTATATTAAAGACATTTCAGATATCCTTAAAACTGCATTAGATGCTGAAGGAATTGATTCTGTAATAAAAGGGCGCCCAAAATCTATCTATTCCATCCGAAGAAAGATGAAAGCGCAAAACGTAAGCTTTGATGAAGTTTATGATAAATTTGCGCTTCGCATCGTTTACAAGTCAAATCCACATGACGAAAAGTTTCTTGCATGGAAAACATACTCCATCGTAACCGATTATTACCGACCAAGTCCCAGTCGTTTGCGCGATTGGATTTCATCGCCAAAATCTACCGGTTATGAAGCCCTGCATATAACGGTGATGGGACCAAAAGGAAGATGGGTTGAAGTGCAAGTACGAAGCGAGCGTATGGACGAAATTGCAGAGAAAGGCTATGCAGCGCATTACAAATATAAAAATGGAAACTCTGAAGAAGGTGGCTTGGACAATTGGTTAAATTTACTCAAAGAAGCACTCGAAAATTCAGAAACCAGTGCGGTGGATTTTGTCGAAGATTTCAAAATGAATCTGTACTCCAAGGAAATTTATGTTTTCACCCCTAAAGGAGACATTAAATCTTTACCAAAGGGAGCAACCTCTCTTGATTTTGCTTTTAGCATCCATTCCGAAATAGGTATTAAAACAAGGGGAACCAGAGTAAACGGAAAATTGGTGCCACTTAATTACGAATTGAAAAATGGCGACCAGGTTGAAATCATAACCTCCCCGAATCAAAAGCCAACTATGAACTGGCTTGATTACGTTACAACCTCGCGGGCAAAAAATAAGATCAGGAATGTACTGAACGAAAACACAAAAAAAATTGCCGAAGACGGAAAAGAATTGTTAACACGTAAACTAAAACATCTTAAAGTCACTCTAAACGAGTCAGTAGTTAATGATTTGGTTAATTTTTTTAAACTGAAAACCAGTTTAGATTTATTTTACAGAGTTGGAGTGGGTTCGATTGAAAATCAACATCTTAAAGATTTTGCTGCCCAAAGAAGCAATATTTTAATGAATTTCTTTAAAAGCAAAATCAAACGTACTGGACAAACAGCAGATGTCGATATCCACAAACAAGTGTTGAACAGCAATTACGACATGCTTGTATTTGGAAAGGAGCAAGATAAATTAGATTATAAATTATCTGCTTGTTGCAACCCCATTCCTGGAGATCCCGTTTTTGGTTTTGTTACCATAAACGAAGGGATTAAAGTCCATAAAAAAGATTGTCCGAATGCTATCGCCATGCAATCCAATTATGCCTACCGCATAATGCAGGCCAAATGGATCGATTCGTCACAACAAGAGTTTAAGGCTATTCTTAATATTACGGGAATGGATACCTTAGGACTCACAAATGAATTGACGAAGGTAATTTCGAATAACATGCACGTAAATATACAAAGCATATCTTTAAATGGCGAAGCCGGGCTCTTTAAGGGCCAAGTAATAGTCATTGTGCAAAATATCACTATTTTGAAAAAACTGATAGATAACATTAAAAAAATTGACGGAATTGATAAGGTAACAAGAATTTACAAAAATTAACCATCGACTCTCAAAGGTCAATAGTAGATATAAAACAAAATTATTTAATCAAAAAAATATTTAATCCGCTTTTTATTCCCTCTTGGGGGGGCAAGTGGCTGATATATTTTATTATCTTTGCCAGATATGACACTCATTTCCACAGATAACAACAAAAACCAAGAAATTGTAAAAAATGTTTTTACAATGTATCTTGAAAAAAAAGGGCATCGAAAAACTCCTGAACGTTACTCTATACTTCAGGAAATTTATGAAAGTGAAGAACATTTTGATATAGAAAATCTATATATTAAAATGAAAAACAAAAACTACCGTGTCAGTAGAGCTACATTATACAATACTATAGAATTATTATTGGACTGTGCTTTGGTTCGCAAGCATCAGTTTGGCCAAAACCAAGCGCATTATGAAAAATCATATTTCGACAAACAACACGATCATATTATCATGACCGACACGGGAGAGGTAATCGAATTTTGCGATCCAAGGATACAATCAATCAAAAGTACAATCGAAGAAATATTCGATATTGAAATAACCAATCACTCCTTATACTTTTATGGAGTCAAAAAGGTTCCGAAACCGGATTCTGATCTTTTAGATTCTGATATTTAGAAAATAAGAAAAACACGAACAACTTGCAAGCTGTTCATCGAATTAAAAAATTAACTACAAACAATAAACAGAATGGCCGTAGATTTATTACTAGGATTACAATGGGGAGATGAAGGAAAAGGAAAAATCGTTGATGTTCTTACCTCAAATTATGATATTATTGCTCGTTTTCAAGGGGGGCCAAATGCAGGACACACTTTAGAATTCGATGGAATAAAACATGTACTTAGAACCATTCCTTCTGGGATTTTTCACAAAACATCTGTAAATGTAATTGGAAACGGGGTAGTTATCGACCCAGTAGTTTTTCAAAAAGAAATTGAAGGTCTTGCTAAATTTAATATAGATATTAAAAGCAAATTAATCATTTCAAGAAAAGC
>JBLIHD010000097.1:0-6925 GCA_047636335.1 Flavobacterium sp. | reverse complement strand
ATTAACAAGCGGGATGTTGTATTTTTTTGCAGTTTTTTGGAACCAAAAAATCTTCGGGAATCATTTCGAATATGATTTTATTTTCAAAGCTTTGTCCCTCGCACTGCCTTGGTATGCGGTTTCCGTTTTTTTAGTGTCCGTACTCAATGGTTTGGGGAATTTTAAAAAAGTAATTTGGATCAATAGTATCGGGAATACTATAGGATTGCTTGTTTCGTTTGTTTTGATTTTGGAGTATAAAACCTTTGGGGCTTTACTGTCAATAGTTATTTCACCAGCTTTATTGTTTTTTGTCGCATTCTATTTTGTCAATAGGGAAATTGCTGTTTTTAAAATAATCAGCAGTGCTGCTTTTGATTTTAGTTTTATTAAAAAACTGTCGTCCTATTCCCTGATGGCATTGGTTTCGTCCGTGCTGGGACCATTGGTTTTTTTAATGGTGAGGAACAACATCATTCAGACGCTTGACATCAATCAAGCTGGTTTTTGGGAAACAATGATGAGAATATCCACTTATTATATGTTGTTTGTAAGTACTGTTTTGACGGTTTATTTTTTGCCTAAACTGTCTACTTCGGAGGATAATCAAGAAACGAAAAATATTTTCTGGAACTATTACAAAGGCATTTTACCTGTTTTTATTTTGGGTGTAACAATAATTTATTTTGCCCGTTTTTTTATCATCAGATTGCTGTTCACCAAAGAGTTTTTGGCGGTTGAATCTTTGTTTTTTTGGCAGTTGCTGGGGGATGTTTTAAAAGTGGCTTCCTTGATTTTAGGATATCAGTTTTTTGCAAAAAGACTTACCGCAGCTTTTATTATATCAGAATTGTTGTCGCTTGCCCTATTCTATTTTTTAAGTGATTATTTAATGGGATTGTTCGGGATTCAGGGGGTAGTTATGGCTCAAGCGATAGATAACTTTGTTTATTTACTTATTTTGGCAATCTATTTCAGGAAGAGTTTGTTTTAGTGTTGGTTATAGGTTTTTAAGTATTTAGAGGCTATTTTGACATACTGATGCTCTCGTTCAATAAATGCTTTCGCACGTTTTCCAATGGCTATTATTTCGTCAGGATTTTCAATCAGACGGGATAATTCAGAAACTAAATAATCAACGTCTGGCAGCGCATTGACCGCAACTCGTTCTGACAGGTTATACTGTTTGTGAAATTCTTGTTCAGCACCTGTAAACACCACTTTTCCTTTTGCCATGGCTTCAAGTGCGTTATAGCCTTGGTCATACGAGTAGGCTTGATCCAGTAAAATGTGTGCTTTGTTGTAGGAGTTGATATAAACTGCGTATGGAACGTCTCGGCTTGTGATTATTTCGACTTTAGTTCTATATTTTTTTTCGATGCAATCTAATGCTTTGTCAAAATAATCATTTCCCTTTTTATAATAATTAGCCTCGTTAATTCCATGAAAAATTATAACCTTGTCCGAAATTGACATAGGTTGAAAGTCAATTTTGGTATTATTGATTGGATTTGGAATCAGTCCTAAATATTGCGCGTTTTTATGCAGCGGAATATGGTAGTCCAGATCAGTGGCAATAATTCCCTTTATGTTTGAATAAATAAAATGATGTAGTTTTTCAAATGATTTGCTTTTGAATTTCAATACGTTGTCAAAGCTTGTAGCACTAATTCGTCCTGATAAATAGGGTTGAATGGCAGATTTGAAATCGGGATTGTCAAAATAGTATTTGACATTCAAAAAATCATATCCTGAAGATAACAGGAATACTTTATCGTTATTTTTAAATAGAAATTGAAGAATCTTTTTTTCGTAATAATATTGACAATAAAAGCTATTTTCATTGATGAGTTGCACCACATCAAAGCCGGTGAAATGAATCTTGCTTTTCTTAAATTGGCGATAAGTCAAATAGGAGCTGATGTCAAACCCGAAAAGAGAATAAACACCTACCTTTAGTTTTTTAAAAAAACCGCTGTCCCATTTTTTTTTAATGGGAAAGTCAATGGGATAATTTTTAAAACCATCCTGATGGCCAACAATAGAAACATCATGGCCCAATTCCTGTAAGCCCTCTTTAAGCGAGTTATGTAAACGGCTGAATTCGCCAACAAGTAAAACTTTCATTTATGTGTATATTTGGTAAATATATTTACTTTTAGACAAGAATGATAAAAAACAGAAACAAAGTAGCGATAATCTCGAACTCGTTAGGACGGGGTGGAGCAGAAAGGTTCGCTTCCATGTTGAGTTATATGCTGGAAAATTGTGATGTGGAAGTTCATAATGTAATTATCAACGACGCTGTCGATTACGAGTATTCAGGGGAGATACTTAATTTAGGAAGCGGTAGTTTGGGCTTTTATTCGGTATTCAAAAAAACTCAAAAAGGCCTTTTGTTACATCGCTATTTAAAAGAAAAGGAAATAGATTTAATCATAGATAATAGACCTCGAAACAATTTGATACGAGAATTGTGTACGCGATGGATCTATGGAAATAGAAGGTTGTGGTTTGTGGTTCACAGTTCTAAACTGGATAATTATTTTCCTAAGACTATTTTTTGGTCTAAGTTTCTTTATCAGAAAGCGGAAAAAGTGATTTGTGTTTCGAATGCTATCGAGGCGGAATTAAAACGAAAATTTGACTTCGTAAATACGACAACAATTCACAATTCATTTGATTTTTCTAAAATTGGAATAAAAAACGAAGAAGTCGTCGGGGATAAATACATCTTATATTTTGGTCGGTTTGATGAAAAAGTGAAGAACTTCAGTTTAATGTTTGAAGCTTTTTACATTTCGAAAATTTTCCTGCAGGGGTACAAACTATATCTTATGGGTGATGGACCTGACTTCAGTATTATTCAGGATAAAATCAAAGAGTTTCAATTGGATTCATTCGTGGAAATACTACCTTTCAAGAGGGATCCATTTTCTTGTGTCCAGCAAGCCAAGTTTACAATATTAACGAGTCGCTACGAGGGGTTTCCATTGTCTTTGGTCGAATCGTTAGCTGTGGGAACACCTGTAGTTGCAGTAGACTGCAATTCGGGACCGAGAGAAATAATAAATAATGAATACAATGGTTTGTTGGTAGAGAATAACAATCCAGCTAGTTTGGCATTAGCCATGAATAGATTCGTTGATGATTCTCGTTTGTATGATTTTTGTAAAAATAATGCTTGCAAAAGTGTAGAACATTTATCTTTAACCACTATTTCAAAACAATGGGAATCCATTTTATTTTAATAATATGATCAGCAATACAGAAGTTCGTTTAATTGAAATACCAAAAATTCATGATAGAAGAGGTAATCTTTCCATAATAGAAGGGGGAACCATACCTTTTGTGTCTAAAAGAGTGTACTATTTATATGATGTGCCCGGAGGAAGTAAGAGGGGAGGACATGCGCATAAAGAACAAAAGGAGTTTTTGATTGCCTTGAGCGGAAGTTTTGACGTGGTTGTGAAAGATGGGAAGTTTAAAGAAGTAATCACTCTTAATAAGCCTAATTATGGATTGTTAATTGAAAAAGAAATTTGGAGGGAACTGGAGAATTTTTCTTCGGGATCCGTTTGTTTGGTATTGGCTTCGGAAGAGTTTGATGAAGCAGATTATATAAGAGATTATAAAGATTTTGAGTCACTTAAAGACCGATGAGCTTAATCCTGACTCGGCTAAAACAGTTTTAAATTGGATTAATTGATTCAGCAGGGTAGCGGGAAGCAAAAGCAGCGTTCGTTTTTTAAGTCCTAAATTTTTCAGATCAATGTCTTTGTAATGATTGTCAAAAGCAATTTTGTTGCCGGATAATTTGAATTTGATGGCCAGAGAAAATCGGTTTAAGTCCAGGAATTTTTTCAGAAGAGGATTTGTTTTCTCTAATTCTTTAAATTTATTGAAGTCCATTTTCGTATTTAGAGAATTTTTGTTTTTTGAAAGGCTGTTTTTATCATAAACATATCTCGCTAAAACTTTCCACGAAAAGACAACAGGATATACCAATCCAATTCGAACCCAAAGATCAGTGTCTTGTCCGCTTTTAATTTGAATGTCGAAATTTCCTATTTCTTCAAAAACACTTTTATTAAAAACGGCACAGGAAGTACAGATAATAGTTTCTTTGCAACTCGCTGAAAAATAATTCACGATTTCACAGTCGTTTGTTTTTGTAATTGAATACTGGGCAGGAAACACTTTGTTTGAAGTTGCAATTTCTATTGCCGCCGAAAATACTTTTTGTCCGGAGTGTCTTTTAATATTTTTAAACATTTCTTCTAAAAAGCCGGGGTACCAATAGTCATCTGCATCTATAAAGCTAATATGATTGGTATTTGCTTTTTCTACTCCGTAATTTCTAGCCGAAGATACTCCCTGGTTTTCTTTTGAAAAATAACTAATTCTGGGGTCAGTGAATTTTTTAATTATCTCAACACTTGAGTCCGTTGATCCATCATTGACAATCAGAACCTCAAAGTCCGCAAAAGTTTGAGATAACACACTATTCAATGTGTTTTCAATAAAATTTTCCTTGTTGAAAAGCGGAATGATGACAGTGAAAAAAGGCATTTATTTACTGTTTAGATGACAAAAATAGCCAATTTTGTAGCTGTCAAAGAGTAATAGGGATGGTTTTTTCGAAGTTAAGTTTTTTTCTAATTTCGATTTTAGCCTTTGAAATAATTTTGAAACCAAATGGTCCATTTTCAATAGACAAAGTGTTTTATGGGTTTTAATTATTTTGGTGTCGGTTTCGATGGAAGAATTGGCTTTGGAAACGGTTAAAAGGGTTTCGAGCGCCATTTTTGTTTTCGATAGAAATAACGCTGAAGTTTCTAAATTCAGATGAAAGAGAGGGTTCTCAATATGTAAAACGTCAATGTTTCGATTTTTCAGACTATAGATAAAATAGAAATCTTCATAGCCATAGCTAATGATTTTTTCGTCAAATAATACGGCTTGAAAAACGCTTTTTTTTATTGAAAAATTGGAAACTAATGCAGTTTTGTAAGGTTCTTTTATTCGCTGCTGTAAAGCTGTGGATTCTCTTTTTTGGCCATAAACCCATCGTAGCAGTTGGTCTGGATTCGGTTTGTCTTTGGAATATATTATTCCGCCAAAAAAAGCATTTTTTGCGGATTTGTTAATTTGGTTAATGTAATTCGCAATATATAAAGAATTTTCAGGAAAAGTGTCACAATCCAAAAACAGCAACCAGTCATAATTTGACTTCGTGGCCAGTAAATTCCTGATTTTGCTACGGCCGATATTTTGCGATAATTTGGTAAAGGAACAATTGCTTAATGACGAGATCGAATTGTTATTTGATTTGAATGGGGGCGACGCATCGTCTATACAGATTATTTCAAAATCTATTCCGCAGTCTATACACTGTTTATGCAATTCCTCTACCAAAGGACATGCATTGTAATTGTATATTGGAATAAGGATGGAAAGCATTACACTGTTCTCTGAACTACTTCGAAGATTTTTGAGTCTTCACATTTTAATGTTTTTGAAGGGAACTTCATCAATAAGGCATAATCGTGAGTGGCCATTATTATCGTTTTTCCATTAGCGTTTATGCTCCTCAAAACCTCAAGAACTTCAGCACTCGTTTGTGGATCCAGATTTCCTGTTGGTTCATCGGCAAGGATAAGTTCAGGGTCATTCAGTAAAGCCCTGGCGATAGCGACGCGTTGCTGTTCACCACCTGAGATTTGATGCGGCATTTTGTTTGCGTATTCTTTCATGCCCACTTTGTCCAAAACTTCGTCAATTTTACCATGCATTTCGTTCTTGTCAGCCCAGCCTGTAGCTTTTAGCACAAATAACATATTGTCTTTTATAGTACGGTCCGGCAACAGCTTAAAATCTTGGAATACAATGCCAATTTTTCTTCGCAGAAACGGAATATCAGCTTCTTTTAAAGTGACTAAATCAAAATCGACAATGTGTCCTTCGCCTTCTGTCAAAGCCAAATCAGCATAAAGAGTTTTCATTAATGTACTTTTTCCTGATCCTGTTTTCCCGATGATGTATAAGAACTCACCATGGTTTACTTCCAAATTTATGTTTGATAAAATAACTTTATCTTCTTGATAAATGGAGGCGTTTTTTAAGGACAGTACTGCTTGAGACATAATTGGCTTTTGTTTATTGGGTAAAAGTAATTATCAATTGTCAATTATCGATTATCAAATAGGTTTTTTTTTATTTTTGTTAAAACATTTGTTCATAATAAAACCCAATAACAATCCGTTATGTTTGTTAGTTATAATACATTTGAATATTAAAAATAAATCAAAATGCGTATATTTTCTTGGCTCTTTTTTCTATTGACTTTTGTTGGGACCTTTACCGTTTCAGCACAAAAATCAACAATCTACACCCATGATTTAGCAGATTACAATAAAGCACTTTCGTTGTTCAACGATATGCAATACGCCTCGGCCCAAATTATCTTCGAAAAGGTGAAATTAGAAACTACTGACGAAGAATTGAAATCGGATTGTGCCTATTATGATGCTAATTGTGCCATTCGCCTTAATCGAGCTAATGCGGATGTTTTGATGGAGAAATTCGTTTCAGATTACCCTACTAGTGCCAAGAGCAATCAAGCGTTTATAGAAGTGGCGCATTATTATTTTGAGCAAGCAAATTATCGGCAAGCGCTTCAGTGGTTTGAAAGAGTTGACGAGAGCCAATTGAGCAATAGAGGCAGAGAAAAGTTTAACTTCCAGAAAGGGTATGCTTTTTTTATTTCCAAGAATAAAAAAGAAGCCATAACCTATTTTAACAGAGTGATAAACTCAGTTGTCTATGGTTCGCAAGCAAAGTATTATTTAGGTTTTATTGCTTATGAGGGAGACGATTACAAAGAAGCGACGAAATATTTTGATGAAGTTTCAGGAGAAGAAAAATACAAAGAAAAGTTGTCGTA
>JBLIHD010000096.1:0-6940 GCA_047636335.1 Flavobacterium sp. | reverse complement strand
TTTTCTCCTCGTTCCAGTTCTTCAAATGTATTGTACATCACATCCAATCTGCCAAAATAAAATCCCGGTATCTGCAAACACATTTTATTAATGGTTTCTTCCAGCTTTGGAGTGATCCAATGACTTCCGTCAATAAATTTTGCGCCACGTGCATGATTCCCATAAGGTACTATGTTTAACTTTTCCCCTTTCGGTAAAATATCCTGTAGTTTTTCACCAAATTCCGCCCTCAATACTTTTAACTGCAATTCGTACCGAGGATTCCCTTTTATCAATTCCTCTATAGTTGCTAAACCAGTCCCAGTTAGTATAATAAATTCTTTAGACACAATTCCAGTAACCTTCCCCGAGATTTGATCAGGATAACGCACGTAAAAAATTCCCACTTCATTTTGAAATGGAATTAAATCTTGAATTAAATAATCAAAATTTGCCTTTAAGACATATTGCTTTAAATCAGTGACTGTACTGATTTTCTTTACTCCGGAGCCTCGCAAACCTATGTCCGGTTTCGCCATCAACGGATATTTTATACCCACATCACTGATTATTTTTTCTACTTGATCTAACGCTGTACCGTGCATTATAAGTTCAGTTTTCGGGTAATACTGAGGCGGAATTAAATCGTATATCGCTTTCTTGGATACCATGATAAACCCTCCATTTTTTATGGATGGATTGGCTGCATTGAAAAAAAAAAGCGACCTAGTTTTAAGCGAATAAAATGTCCAAAGAAAATAAATCGGAATATAAACCAACTGAAAAGGCCAATATTCCCAGTGGGTAATCTTATGAAATAGTAGTTTGCTTCGGCTGTTTTTTATCACTCAGACTGATTTTATTTTTAAATAATAAATGAGGTGGTAGTGTCTTTTTGTGCAACCAAATCATAATGCAAAATGGCCACTTTATTTTTTTCGATGACTGACTGAGTAATACTCAAAGTTTTAAGCTCGTTATTCCTGTTCATAACCAAATCGTTTTCTTGGTTTTCAGCTTCCGCATGCCGGTGAAATTGATACATTTCATTTTCTGAAATTATAGTGTTGCTGTCCAAAAATGAATAAAACGCATTGGAACGCTCCTTTCTAATGTCTGCTGGATACAAAGTTGATGCAGACCAGATATATTTTTCATCACAATTTAGTTCAGTGCTCTCTTTGACGTCTCCGTTCCAACGTAGCTGAAAGAGCTGTTGATTTTGAAACAACACCAAGGTAAAAGGCTCGATATTTTCCAAATCCATTTCCTTCCAAAAATCCTTTGGCGAAACGCTACTGATAAGATCCAAGACAACCAAACCTCTACTTCTTATATATGGCAGCTTGACCTGATGTTTTTCGCTGGCACCATTCAACAGCACCAGTACAGTACCGTTTTCGTCTACGACAAACCAAGTTCCACCTGCTTTCTGATCTTTTGGAAAAACAACGTTTTTGCCATTTATGATATAATTTTGGGGAGCTATTGCACTAGGTCTTATCACCTTCTCGTCACGGTTTGAAGTAATGATAATTTTATCAAATGTTTTTATAAAACTTACTGTGCACATTGCTTTCTGTATTCAATTGTTGAACGGGCCACTCCAAAATTTTCACCAACCACTATAGTAGGGTTTTGCAAAATAGCCACTTTTATCAGGGCTTCGTGATGGATACAATGCTCCAGATTATGAAGCAACTCTCTAAGGTAGTTACTTTTAAAACGAATTTCTTCGCCATCAATATTTTGTTGCAATTCGATTTTCTTATTTTCTTTTTCCAAAGACTTCTGAATAATTCTAATCTGACTAATAGCGTAACCAGTATCAGTTTGAACTAATGTGTTTCTTTCACGTTTATCATAATTTACAATACCCAAATCATAATTATTTTGAAGGCATTGAAACATTTCTATAATGTGTCTTGAATGTTCTCCAATAGTAGAATTACTCAATGCCTCGCATTGATTGGAATATTCTGAATTTGGGATTTGATCGAGTACTTGAATCAACTCGTTTAAACTGTTATTGATGGATAGTATAAGCATATTAGAACTTTAATATTAACAAACCGTCTATTTGATTCTTATTTTACTACACTAAAGCAGAACAACAAAAAAAGGTAATTAGTACTAGAATTTAAGATACAAGGTAATGAACAATTTCTTTATTTACCCAAAATTTAAAATTCGAAACGGTTTATCATCGCTAAAACACCCCTATTTTAAATTTTAGTGTATAAAAACCTTATAAAAAATTCGCTTTAAAAAACAGAAACCCTTTCAAATCGAAACTTGAAAGGGTCTTGCAAAAGCTCTAATTATTTATTTATGAAACTAAAGTTCTAGAAATCACAATTCGTAATATTTCTGAAGTACCTTCATATATTTGGGTTATTTTCGCGTCACGCATCATACGTTCCACATGGTATTCTGCAACATACCCATTCCCACCATGAATTTGTACCGCTTCAATTGTCGTGTCCATGGCCGTTTGGGAAGCAAATAATTTAGCCATTGCTCCTGATTGAGAAATATCTTTTCCTTCGTCTTTTTCAGTTGCTGCTTTAAGAACTAACATTTTAGCTGCTGTAATTTGAGTCGCCATATCTACTAATTTAAAAGCTATAGCTTGATGTTTGAAAATTTCTTTCCCAAATGCTTTGCGTTCTTGAGAGTATTTTAATGCCAACTCATATGAACCTGTTGCTATTCCTAAAGCTTGCGAAGCAATTCCTATTCTCCCTCCATTTAAAACGCTCATGGCAAAATTAAACCCGAACCCGTCTGCTCCTATTCTGTTTTCCTTTGGAACTTTTACATCATTGAAAAGTAGAGAGTGTGTATCTGACCCACGTATCCCCATTTTCCTTTCTTTTGGACCAATATCAAATCCAGCCCAAGATTTTTCGACTATAAAAGCGTTGATTCCCTTATGTCCTTTTTCGATGTCCGTTTGCGCAATAACAATATAGGTGGAAGCCGAAGATCCGTTTGTAATCCAGTTTTTAGTACCATTTAGCAAATAATGGTCTCCCTTATCGATCGCTGTTGTTTTTTGCGAAGTTGCATCAGAACCTGCTTCTGGCTCGGATAAACAAAAAGCACCAATCACTTCTCCTTTGGCAAGGGGAACAAGATATTTTAATTTTTGTTCTTCATTACAGTACTTTTCTAATCCAGCACAAACTAACGAATTGTTCACAGACATAATAACAGCGGCAGAAGCATCTATTTTTGAAATTTCTGTAATAGCTAAAACATAAGAAACACTATCTAATCCGGACCCACCATATTTCGGGTCAACCATCATTCCTAAAAAGCCAAGCTCAGCCATTTTTTTCACTTGCTCGGTTGGAAATTTCGAAAACTCATCTCTTTCGATTACTCCCGGCAACAATTCGGTTTGAGCAAAATCTCTAGCGGCTTGTTGAATCATTAACTGCTCTTCTGTTAGATTAAAATCCATAACTGTATAACTTTTTTATTAATTTGTAAATTCCTCTCAGAAAACAAAAAAACTACCCCTAACTTAGATTTAAATCCAGAACCTATTTAATTGTTGTTTTACTGAAGAATTGACGATTATTTTGTGTTGTTTTAATTACCCTTCTTTATGTTTAAATAAAGTAGTCAAAGATACTTTTTTCTTGTGAAATTATCAATTTTGATTTGTAAATTTGATCTATGAAACAGTATTATTATAACGTTATCGGAGTTATGTCAGGAACATCGCTCGACGGAGTCGATTTGGCCCATATACAATTTCGTACAGAGGGCAATAAATGGACCTTTAAAATTATCGAAAGCGAAACAGTTTCATACAGCAATGAATGGGTAAACATTCTAAAGTCAGCCGTCGATTTTTCTGATCTTGAGATACAAAAAACGAACCAAGCATACACTAAACATCTGGCTTCCGTTATTTCTGCTTTCATAGGAAAACATAAAATTGAGAATCTCGACGCCGTTTGCTCTCATGGCCACACCATTTTACACCAACCCCAAAATGGAATAACGCTTCAAATTGGAAACTTGCCTGAAATTTCCAGCTTGATTAATCAAGTGGTCGTTTGCGATTTTAGAGTGCAGGATGTTAAAATGGGAGGACAGGGAGCACCTTTGGTTCCTATAGGCGATCGGATTTTATTTCCGGAATACGATTACTGCATGAATTTAGGTGGTTTTTCGAATGTCTCTTTTGAAGAAAACGGAAAACGCATTGCCTTCGATATATCTCCCTTTAATACCATTTTAAATTTTTATGCCAACCAATTAGGGTTGGATTACGACGACGAAGGATCAATTTCAAGGTCAGGAAAAATCAATAAAAACCTACTAGACAAGCTAAACACACTGCATTATTACCAAACAAAATACCCCAAGTCATTGGGATTTGAATTTGTAAAAGAAACTGTATTGCCCCTTATTGAAAGCTTCGAAATGGATACAGAAGACAAGTTGCGAACCTTCACCGAACATGCGGCCATTCAAATAACACTGGCTTTGCCAAATAAAAAAGGTAGCCTTTTTATAACTGGCGGCGGCGCTTACAATACTTTCTTTCTTGAAAGAATCCAAAACCTTCTTCCAGATATAAAAATAATAATCCCTGCAGCCAAAATTCTAGAATTTAAAGAAGCTTTGATTTTTGCCTTACTTGGCATATTGAAATTACGAGAAGAAAAGAACGTATTGTCAAGCGTAACCGGAGCTAATACGGATCACAGCTCAGGTGTGGTTTACAACTTGAAATAAAGCACGAAATACACTATTCGCATTATTCTATTTTTTATATTTGTACAAATTAAATATATCGCAACGAAATGAAAGATTTACTGAATAAATTTGAAAATAAAGAACCTGAAATTGTATTTAACTGGAAAGATGCCGAAACGGAAGCCGAAGGATGGACTGTGATTAATTCACTTCGTGGTGGTGCGGCCGGCGGTGGTACAAGGATGAGAAAAGGATTGGATATAAATGAGGTATTGTCTTTGGCAAAAACGATGGAAGTCAAATTCACGGTGTCCGGACCAGCTATTGGCGGTGCTAAATCAGGAATTAACTTTGATCCAAATGACCCAAGAAAAAAAGGCGTTTTGCAACGTTGGTATAAAGCGGTATCACCGCTATTAAAAAGTTACTATGGAACCGGCGGTGATTTGAATGTGGATGAAATTCACGAAGTAATTCCCATGACTGAAGAATGTGGAGTTTGGCATCCGCAAGAAGGTGTTTTTAATGGTCATTTCAAACCTACCGAAGCAGACAAAATCAATAGAATTGGTCAATTGCGTCAAGGTGTAGTTAAAGTGATTGAAAACCCAAAATTCTCTCCAGATGTTTCCAAAAAATATACCGTTGCCGATATGGTCACCGGTTTTGGTGTTGCAGAAGCTGTTCGCCACTTCTACTCCATTTATGGTGGAGATGTAAAAGGGAAAAAAGCTATTGTACAAGGTTTTGGGAATGTAGGTTCAGCTGCAGCTTTCTATCTAGCTGAAATGGGCGCTAAAGTGGTCGGTATAATCGACAGGGACGGCGGACTTATAAATGAAGCAGGGTTCACTTTTGAAGAAATAAGATCATTGTTCCTTGCAAAAGACGGAAATAAATTAGTTGCGGAAAACATGATTCCTTTTGAAGAAATCAATCAAAAAATCTGGACAATTGGCGCTGAAATATTTACTCCTTGCGCAGCTTCAAGATTAGTTGCACAATCTCAAATTGACAGTTTGATTGCTAATGGCCTAGAAGTCATTTCTTGTGGTGCTAACGTTCCTTTTGCCGATAAAGAAATCTTTTTCGGTTCAATAATGGAAGATGTTGACCACAAAGTGAGCTTGATTCCTGACTTTATTTCCAACTGTGGTATGGCAAGGGTTTTTGCTTATTTCATGGAAAAGAAAGTGCATATGACTGATGAAGCCATTTTCCAAGACACTTCAACAACTATAAAAAGTGCGATTGAGAAAGCACACGCATTAAACAGTTCAAAAACAAACATTAGTGCTACTGCTTTTGAAATTGCTTTGAAACAATTGGTGTAACCAATTCTGTTTTTGCTCGCTTCATTTTTTTTAAAATAGCCTGCAATACTACTTATTAGTCAGTTCGATGAAACCGCATTAAAGCGAATTTATCGAACTGATTTTTTTTGCGGCATATTGAACTTTGCCCGAGTATTGAATAATAGCTGTACGAATATTAATATTTTTGTTTGACCCTATAATCTTAATAAGTAACAATTTTTATAATATATTAGCGTTTCAATAATAAAGAAAATTTGTATGAGTATATTGCTACAAACGGACACCCTGTCTGTTGCACGTGAAAGTTTGGCTGAGGCCGTCCCTGTCGAGAAAACTTTATCAATCCTTGAATTATTAACTAGCGGAGGACTAGCGGGTCAGATCATAATGACTGCTTTATTTTTAATGTTTTTTGCCGCACTTTATTTATACTTTGAGCGTTTAATGGCTATTAATGCTGCTTCAAAAATTGATCCCAATTTCATGGGACAAATCAGAGATAATATTAGAAACGGGCGGATCGATAATGCTAAAATGGCTTGCGCTCATTCAAAATCTCCTGTTGCTAGATTAATCGATAAAGGGATTTCAAGAATAGGCAGGCCACTTGACGATATCAATTCCGCAATTGAAAATGCCGGAAAATTAGAAATTTACAAGCTGGAAAAAAACGTAAGTATGTTGGCTACCATTTCTGGAGCAGGACCCATGACGGGTTTCTTGGGAACGGTTGTCGGAATGATACAAGCATTTCATAAAATGGCGAGTGCGGGCGGACAAATTGAGGTCGGAGCACTTTCAGAAGGGATTTACACTGCAATGACAACAACAGTAGTTGGTCTGGTAGTTGGTATTATCGCCTACGTGGGCTACAATCACTTAGTTGTAAAAACGGATAAAATTGTCCATCAGATGGAAGCCAATGC
>JBLIHD010000095.1:0-6984 GCA_047636335.1 Flavobacterium sp. | reverse complement strand
GAAATATAACGATTATTTCAATTTTATGACCGAAGATGCCATTTTCATTGGCACCGATGCGACTGAAAATTGGAACAAAACGGATTTTCAAGCCTTTGCAAAACCTTTCTTTGATAAGGGGAAAGCATGGAATTTTACCGCTTTGGAACGGCACATTTATTTTGACAAGACCGGAAAAGTGGCTTGGTTTGATGAATTGCTGAAGACGCAAATGAAAATTTGCAGAGGGTCCGGAGTACTGGTGAAAATAGGCAAGGAGTGGAAAATTAAGCACTACGTTTTGTCTATGACCGTTCCTAATGACAATGTCAATGAAGTGGTCAAGATTAAAGCTCCTATAGAAGATGCATTGATGCATAAGTTAAAAAGGGGAGAAAGATAGCTTGCTCTTTATTTCGGTGAAGGGATTCCCGACTATGTGTTTCTTAATAAACAGTTGCGATACCTGACGTTAAATTATAGCCATCGGATTAATTAAATGGTTTTATGGAATAAGTTTGGGTCCTCAGTACTTGACAAGGTTTTTTCATGTTACTTGTGAATAAACGATACTGCGCAGGCAAATTGTTATTGTAGTCTACAAGTGTTTTATCGATTTTTTTGCTGAAAATCGGCAGTTTTATAAAGAGAAATTTGCTAAGTAGAAAGGCGATCGAGAAGTTTTTATTTCTAAAATGGCCGTTAAGATTAAATAATTTACCGTCATACCCTTCGGTCTTATATATTTCCTTAATTTTGCCCAAATATTTTAAAAATCGTGGGAAGTAAAAATAAGTTAAAAAGGTTTATGGAAAACGAAACGTTCAGTAACGTTTTTCAACCAACAAGAGAAGAAGTGGTAGCGAATTTGTTTCCTTTAAGAGGCAAGTGGAATTCCGACTTCTTTAAAAACGACAATCCGTTAGTATTGGAATTAGGCTGTGGAAAAGGCGAATATTCAGTAGGATTGGCTCAAAAATACCCCAATAAAAACTTTGTGGGAATCGATATCAAAGGAGCTCGTTTTTGGCGAGGAGCCAAAACCGCCGTTGATGAAGGATTGCATAATGTGGCTTTCATTCGAACTCAAATCGAATTGATCAATCATGTTTTTGCCGAAAATGAGGTCGATGAGATATGGATCACTTTCCCAGATCCACAAATAAAATACAAGAGAACCAAGCACCGTATGACTAATTCGGATTTTTTGCAATTGTATAAAAAAGTGTTGAAAAAAGACGGTGTCGTTAACCTAAAAACCGACAGCGAATTCATGCATGGCTATACTTTAGGCTTGCTTCACGGAGAAGGGCATGAAGTGTTGTACGCCAATCATAATGTGTACGTAAACGAAGGAAGTCCGGAGGAAGTAACTGCCTTTCAGACTTTTTACGAAAAACAATATTTGGAAGTTAACAAGGCAATTACGTATATTCGATTTAAAATAAAAGAATAAGAATGCGTTTTCTGCCGCAATAGTTCGCCCGTTTTGAATGTTTGACACAAACTAAATGAATTTAATTTTACCTTACTTTTTAGGCTTCATTACTGCCATCATAGGGATTATTCCTCCGGGACTAATCAATATGACGGCAGCCAAAGTGAATCTCAAAGAAGGGAAAAGAAATGCGTTTTGGTTTGTGCTTGGCGCGGTAATCATTATTTTTTTTCAAGCCTATCTTGCTATTTTATTTGCCCAGGTTATAAACATCCGCCCTGATATAATCACCTTGTTGCGTGAAGTGGGGTTTGGTATATTTGGCGCGTTGACGGTCTATTTTTTAGTGCTGGCAAAAGCACCAAAAATTAGGAAAACTAAAATTAAAAGGAATAGCAAAAAGAAACGTTTTTTTCTGGGTATGTTGCTGTCGGCACTTAATTTTTTCCCCATTCCATATTATGTTTTCGTCAGTATCACTTTGTCTTCCTATGATCTTTTTTCATTTGACATAAGGTCTATTTTTATTTTTGTCAGCGGTGTTGTATTGGGATCATCTCTTGTCTTTTATTTTTATATTGCATTCTTCCAGAAAATAGTAAGTAAAGCCGATTATATGTTGAAAAACATGAATACGATTATCGGTAGCCTTACCGGTTTGATTTCAATTATCACGCTATTCAATATCGTTAGCTATTATCTAGAGAAGTAAGAGGCGCAGTTAACCGGCCGTTGTTTCTTAAAATAAATTAAACCCATGTCGAATGACAATTTTTTCGAAAGAGTATATAGTATCGCTAGGCAAATCCCTTACGGTAAGGTTACTTCTTACGGTGCCATCGGCAAAGCGCTGGGGACTGCCCGTTCCGCAAGGATGGTAGGCTGGGCGATGAATGCTGCACACGGCAAGGCTGATGTGCCTGCACATCGTGTGGTGAACAGGAAAGGCTTGCTTACTGGTAAGTTCCATTTTGAAGGAACAAATCTCATGCAGCAATTGTTGGAAAGTGAAGGGGTTGAGGTAGTAGACAATCAAATTGTCGATTTCGAAAAACACTTTTGGACTCCAGATGTAATAGAGTAATAAACCCGCTCAGCATACAAATGTGAGGTTGACATAAAAGGCTGCGTTTACGCAGAATGCCCAAATAACGCCCAAATAAATCCCGATAATTCTTGCTAATTTTTGCATCAATAAATGGAATGCAAAAACGACGGTTATAAGAACTTAATCCGTTATCTTTACAATCTGAAATGAGTTTAAATAAACATAACGTTTCAACTTTAAAAATTAATTGAAAAGACTACAACTATAATGAAATTAGAGAGAAAAGACATTCTTAAAGCTTTAGAAACAATTACTATAGCCGGAGAAGGAAAGAATATGGTAGAAAGTGGAGCGATAGCGAACGTGGTCACTTTTGGAGATGAGGTAGTGGTTGATTTAGTTTTGCACACACCAGCTATGCATATCAAGAAACGGGCGGAAGACGACATTAAAAAAGCTATACTCGAGATAGTATCTCCCGATGCTAAAATAAAAATCAATAGTAAAGTAGAAGTCGCTGACAAACCTGAGGTTAAGGGGAAAGCTATTCCAGGAATAAAAAATATAATTGGAGTTGCATCTGGTAAAGGTGGAGTAGGGAAGTCTACTGTTACTGCTAACCTCGCTGTAACTTTAGCTAAGATGGGATTTTCAGTAGGAATACTTGATGCAGACATTTACGGACCATCAATGCCGATCATGTTTGACATTGAGGGCGAAAAACCAGTTTCTGTTACAGTTGACGGTAAGTCAAAAATGAAACCAGTTGAAAGTTACGAAGTTAAAATACTCTCTATTGGATTTTTTACAGCGCCAAGTCAGGCCGTAATCTGGAGAGGGCCAATGGCTTCTAAAGCTTTGAATCAAATGATATTCGACGCTGATTGGGGAGAGCTTGATTTTATGTTGGTAGATTTGCCGCCAGGAACTGGAGACGTCCACCTATCAATAGTGCAATCATTACCGATCACCGGTGTCGTAATAGTAAGTACACCTCAAGCCGTGGCTCTAGCCGATGCTAAAAAAGGGGTTTCGATGTTTATGTCAGAGGCTATCAATGTGCCCGTTCTTGGAATTATTGAAAACATGGCTTATTTCACACCAGAAGAATTACCTGAAAATAAATATTATATTTTTGGAAAAGAAGGTGCGAGAGATCTTGCAGAAGATTTAAACGTTCCTTTCTTGGGGGAAATTCCTATTGTGCAGTCCATCCGTGAGGCTGGAGATTATGGTCGTCCCGCAGCCATGCAAACTGCATCGCCAATCGAGCATATTTTTGATGAGGTAACCAGAAACGTGGTGCAAGAAGTAGTAAACAGAAACGAAAATTTACCTGCTACCGAAGCTGTTAAGATTACAACTATGGCAGGTTGTTCAGCGGTAAAAAAATAATATGGGATTAAAACTTTGGATTCTTGAAGTTTTAAACCTTTCAAACAGAATAAAATGACTACAGAAGAATTAATGATTGAAGTTCAAAAAGCACTGGAAGAAATCAGACCTTACTTGAATTCTGATGGCGGAGACATTACGCTTGTTTCCATTGAGGAAGGCAAACATGTCAAAGTAAGGCTTGAAGGAGCCTGCACTAGCTGCAGTGTCAACCAAATGACGCTAAGGGCCGGAGTGGAAACCACCATCAAAAGGTTTGTGCCGCAAATTGAAACTGTTGTGAATATTCTTTAAAAAGTGATAAGGGCGTTTCCACTTTTAGAAAAAAGGCTGTCTATCCTTGCGGTGACAGTCCTTTTTTTTCTAAAAGCGGTAAGCTATTTGCTGCATCGCGGCGGATTTTTTTTGTCCTTGAAGCCAAATCATTCACTTGATTAACCAACCAATTCCAATATTTAAAAAATGGATGTATTAATAAAGATTAAAGATAGAGAGGGAGTAATCCATGAATTGCAAGCGCCAACAGATATGGCGATGAATATCATGGAACTTTGCAAAGCGTATGAGCTACCTGTTGAAGGAACTTGCGGTGGAATGGCTATGTGCGCTTCCTGTCAATGTTATGTACTTAATAACGTTATGTTGCCTGAAATGGGAGACGATGAAGAAGCGATGCTCTCAGAGGCATTCTATGTCAAGCCTAACAGTCGTTTGGGATGCCAAATCCCAATAACCGAAAATTTAGAAGGTTTAGAACTGGAGCTGGCTCCAGAAAATTAATAAAAAAGTCCCGAAATATCGGGACTTTTTTATTTGTTAGCCGTTCGGGCAGTTACTGGCCCATTTGTTCCGAAAATAATGAATGGGATATTTCTGATATATGCAAGATGTCTATTATAGAAGCTCAGTACTCGCCTATCACTATTTAGTTAAGGGATATAAACTCGATGCTATATTCTCCGCGCAATTACTCTGTGAAAGAAAGGCTAATTAGTTTTACGCCAATGCTACTTTTGCCGTAAGGCTCTCTTCGATGGCATCCCACAATCCGATACGTTTGTCTAAAGCCATTTTAGCTATTTCTTCAACTTCTGCCCATTTTTGCGCATCAGTTTCACAAAGTTCGTTTATCATTTCCATTGCCATAGGTCCGTGGGTGTCAGAATCTAGTTCGATATGTCTTTCAAAATAATAAATCAATTTGCTTAAGTTGGTATCTGGAAAGTTTTTCTGGAAATTTTTTAAGATAGCCGTAAACATATCCGGAATCAAATCTTCCCGGCCAAAGGTAAAAGCGGCGGCTATTTCATGTGGTTTTCCTTCTTCAATTACTCTAAAAGTAAAATCCAGAAAGGCTTTGACATTAGGGTGTAAATCACTTGTTTTTATGGCGACGAAAATATTTTGTAATGAATTCAGTTCTGCCAAAAAGCTGTCAATTTCCGAAGTGTCCGCTCCGCAATCCTGCATTGCTTCAATATACATTTCGTAGTGGCTTTGGCGACGGCCATCCATCGACAGGTCTGATTCTTCTGCAACGACAATTTCGTTGATTAGATATCGGGTTTGCGGATTTTTAGTGGCAAACCAGGGAGTGGTTGTGCAGGTTAATTTAGATTGTAAAGCCTTCAATAGTGACATGAAATCCCATACTGCAAACACGTGGTTTTCAAGAAAACACTGTAAATCTTCAATCGTCTTGACCTTTTTGTAAAGCGGATGTTGCAACAAGATTTTTTTTTGGGGTTCAATTGTCTTGTTGATTTGCTGAATAGTCATAGGTCTTATTTTTAGTGTAAAGATAAAAAAGCTTCTTGTTTCCAAGAAGCTTTTACTATCGATTTTATAGATACTGCAATAGGATTTTCTCTATTTAAAAGCGGGAATTCCGGTTATGTCCATTCCGGTGATCAATAAATGTATATCGTGTGTTCCTTCATAGGTTATCACGGATTCAAGATTCATCATATGTCGCATAATGGAGTATTCTCCTGAGATTCCCATCGCGCCAAGTATTTGTCTTGCCTCACGGGCGATATGGATGGCCATATCCACATTATTTCTCTTGGCCATAGAGATTTGGGCGGTAGTTGCCTTTCCTTCATTTCTCAAAACACCGAGTCTCCAAGTTAGTAATTGCGCTTTGGTGATTTCGGTGATCATTTCGGCTAGTTTCTTTTGTTGTAACTGCGTTCCGGCGATAGGTTTGTCAAACTGAATTCTTTCTTTTGCATAACGCAACGCTGTATCGTAACAGTCCATTGCAGCGCCAATAGCGCCCCAAGCGATACCGTAGCGGGCAGAATCTAGACAGCCTAGCGGTGCGCCCAAGCCTGATTTGTTTGGCAATAAGTTTTCTTTGGGCACTTTGACGTTGTCAAAAATCAATTCCCCTGTCGAAGAGGCTCTCAGTGACCATTTGTTGTGTGTTTCGGGAGTTGAAAAACCTTCCATTCCGCGTTCTACAATAAGTCCATGAATTCTTCCCGTTTCGTCTTTTGCCCAAACAACGGCAATGTCGGCAAATGGTGCATTGGAAATCCACATTTTGGCACCATTCAACAAATAATGGTCGCCCATATCCTTAAAGTTGGTGATCATGCTTCCGGGGTCTGAACCGTAATTGGGTTCAGTCAAACCAAAACAACCCATAAATTCGCCAGTGGCTAATTTCGGTAAATATTTCATGCGTTGCTCTTCATTACCGTATTTCCAAATTGGATACATAACCAAAGAAGACTGTACGGATGATGTTGAACGAACACCTGAATCACCTCGTTCTATTTCTTGCATGATTAATCCGTAAGAGATTTGGTCTAGTCCCGCTCCGCCATATTCCGCAGGGATATAAGGTCCGAAACCTCCAATTTCACCCAGACCTTTGATGATTTGTTTCGGGAATTCCGCTTTTTGGGCATATTCTTCAATAATTGGGGAAACTTCACGTTTTACCCATGCGCGTGCAGAGGCACGAACTAACTTGTGTTCTTCAGATAATAAATCATCTAATAGGTAATAATCTGGCGATTGAAATAAGTCTGGTTTCATAATGAGCTTTTTTTATAGTGGTAGGGGCGGTTGCTAACTAGTGCTATAATATTTAGCATAAAATTAAAGCAATTTG
>JBLIHD010000094.1:0-7076 GCA_047636335.1 Flavobacterium sp. | reverse complement strand
ACAATCAATTGTTTTTGGCTGATAATGATAAAAATGGAGCTCAAAATGAATTTATTTTTGCCATTGCGTTTGACGGTATTCATACACAAACTTATGGTGGAACAACTTTCTTAACTCATGCTCCTGTCGGTGGAAGCATGGATGCTTCAGCATTTGGTATCAATGGTGGATGGGGAGGTATCAGGACGACAGCAGCTTTTGTTGATAAGTTCAGTGCTAACACAACAGATACTCGTGGCCAATTTTATACGGATGGCCAAACTAAAGAAATCAAAAACATAGGTACTTTTACAGATGGATATGCGATTCAGAAATTTAGAAACGTGACCGTTAATGGGGTGCAAGGTTCAGATAAAGCAGGGAATTTCTCTGACTCTGACTTCCCAATTTTCCGTTTGGCGGATGCGTATTTGATGTATGCTGAATGTTTCGTTAGAGGAGCTGGCGGTAACGGGGCAACAGCTTTAGGGTATGTTAATGCTGTACGTACAAGAGCAAACGGTGCAACCATAAATGCAGGAGGTTTAACTATGGATTTCATATTAGACGAGAGAGCTAGAGAACTGCATTGGGAAGGACACAGAAGAACGGATTTAGTTCGTTTTGGAAAATTCACAGGGGGCAGTTATTTATGGCCTTGGAAAGGTGGAGTTGCTGGTGGATCACCAACACAATCTTTTAGAGATATATTCCCTATTCCAGCTGTAGCACTATCTTCAAATTCTAAATTACAACAAAACCCAGGATACTAACAATTTTAAAAATCAATAAAAATGAAAAATATAACTAAATCAATAATTGCTTTATTTGCAGTATTTGCTTTGTCTTGTAGCGTAGAAGACGTTCAGGACAGACCCGTAATTCAAGGAGTAGAAACTCCAGAATTAGTGGCGCCACAAAATGATAAATTATACACCTTAGTAGAGGATAATGCTGATAATGTTGCGGAACGTTTTGTTTGGTCAGCCGCAACATATAACGGTGATGTAGAGATAGCATATAAACTCATGATTGATGTGAAGGACGGTGACTTCACTAATGCAATCAACTTAGGTGGCACTGCTGGTGCGACACAAATTGAAGTAAGTGTGAAAACATTAAATCAAGCCGTTGTTGAATTAGGCGGTGTAGCAGGAGTAGCAAGCTCTTTTGATGTAAAAGTGATCTCAAGCATAGCAGGTGCTGAAATAATGACTTCTGCAAAGCCATTAACTATTCTGGTTAATTCTTATACCGGTTTAATTGATTATGCGTTTACAGATTGGTATTTTGTGGGTGACGCTACAACATCTGGATGGGATAATAACAATAAAAACCAACCTTTGTTTAGAAGTGGGACTGATGCTAATAAATACAAATTTACGGGATTCTTCAAAGCAGGTGCTTTTAAGTTAATTTCTACCTTAGGACAATGGGCTCCAATGTATGGAATGGGTGCTAGTGGTTCTATTGTTGCAAGACCAACAGAATCTGATCCTGATCCAGATAATTTTTCTATAGCTACAGATGGATATTACACGTTCACGATGAATACACAAACATTAAAATACACTTTAGTTGCTTATGATGCGGTTGCTGCTGCAACTTATACAACGGTAGGTATTATTGGAGATAGTACTCCTCTAGGTTGGGATAATTCGACAGCATTTATTCAATCAACATTTAACACTCATGTTTGGTCATTAAATGTTTTAGGCCTTGTAGATGGGAAAGCTAAATTTAGAGCAAATGATTCATGGGATGTAAATTGGGGCGGTGACACTGCTTTTTCTGGTTTTCCAGATAATGGAGCAAGTGGAGGAGATCTACCAGTTGCAAAATCTAAATACAGAATTTATTTTAATGATTTAGATGGAAGCTATTTAATGATTCCTAATCAAGAATAATTTTTAAATTCAAAAGGGCTATCCATAGGATAGCCCTTTTTTTTAATTTTAAAAATAAATGTTATGAAGAAAATTACTTTATTATTTTTACTAATATCATCTTTAGGGTTTGCTCAATTTACTAGCGTTCCATCACCTGCAATTGCAAGCGGGATCGTTACGCTTAATTTCAATAAGAGTGGTACTCCACTAAGTTCATATATGGGGACGATATATGCACATATTGGTTTAACGGTTAATGGAACAAGATGGCAAAACGTGAAAGGGACTTGGGGAAACAATCCAACACAACCAGCATTGACTTTGGTATCTGGAACCACCTATAAACTAGACCTGACTCCGGACTTATACACTTATTTTGGCGTACCTACATCGAGTTCAATCACTGAAATTTGTGTCGTCTTGAGGAATGATGCTGGAAATGTGCAAACGGCTGATACTTTTTTCAATGTTGGTGCCTTTCAAGTTAGTTTAAATTCACCAGCAGAAAATAGTTCAACGATTATTGTATCAGGAGGAAATCTCAGTATTTCAGCTACTAATACTGGTGGAAATGCGAGTTACGTATTGAAAGCAAACGGAAGCAATTTAAACACAAACACTGCGACTTCCAGTTATAACTTTAACCATACGAATATAACGGCTAATCAAAACTATGAGCTTATAGTTACTCAAGGAGCAACAACAGTTAGTAAAAAATTCAGTGTGCTTCTAAACCCGGGCACAATATCGGCAGCAATGCCTTCAGGATTATTGGACGGAATAAATTATAATTCCACTGATGTTACAAAGGCGACTTTGATTTTAGACGCTCCACTAAAGGACTTTGTTTATGTAGCGGGAACTTTCAATAACTGGCAGCCGGATTCTAATTATGCAATGAAGAAGGATCCGACTTCAGGTAAGCTTTGGTTGGAATTAACCGGACTCACCTCTGGTGCGAATTATACGTATCAATATTGGGTGGTTGATACTACGCCTATAGCAGGGACGCCGTCTCTTGTGAAAACTGCGGATCCGTATTCTACGTTGGTTTTATCACCAAATGACGACCCTTATATCCCAACCTTAAGTTACCCGAATCGTCCTGCATATCCTGCAGGCCAAGAAAGAGAAGTGACTGTCTTGCAAACGGGCCAGATTCCATACGCTTGGAGCGCCGCAACCACTAATTTTGTAAAACCAGCAAAAGAAAGCTTGGTAGTTTATGAACTTTTAGTCCGAGATTTTGATGCTAACAGAAGTTACCAAAGTGTAATTGATAGGATCGATTATTTCAAAAATTTAAAGATAAATGCCATTGAATTATTGCCTGTAATGGAGTTTGAAGGAAATGAAAGTTGGGGTTATAACACTTCTTTTCACATGGCTTTGGATAAGTTTTATGGAACATCAAGTAAATTCAAGGAATTAGTAGATGTCTGTCATCAAAATGGCATCGCTGTAATTCTAGATCTCGCTTTGAATCATGCTTTTAATAGTAATCCAATGGTGCGAATGTGGATGAATGATCCTGACGGTGACGGATGGGGTTCGCCATCAGCTGAAAGCCCTTATTTTAATACTGAGGCGAGACACAGTTATAACGTAGGGAGTGATTTTAATCATCAACAGCCCAGAACGCAAAATTATGTGCAACGTGTCATTAAACAATGGGTAGAAGAATATAAAATTGATGGTTTTCGTTGGGATTTAACCAAAGGTTTTACGCAGAATTGTCCTGCGAACGTTGCTGGTGGACAAGAAAATTGTACCGGTAGCTTACAGCAAGATCGAATAGATGTTTTGAAAAAATATGCTGATTATTCTTGGAGTTTAGATCCTACCCACTATACTATTTTTGAGCATTTAGGATTTGATAACGAGGAGAGAGAGTGGGCTAATTATAGAATTGACGAAACGGTTAGTAAAGGGATCATGATGTGGGGAAAAATGACAGAACCATACAATCAATTGACTATGGGATATAATTCTGACAATGATATTTCCAGAATGAATAGTAAAGCTCACGGATTTACTAAGAATAGATTGATGGGTTATGCAGAAAGCCATGACGAGGAGCGCTTAATGTATAAAAACATACAGTATGGTGCTAATCAAAACGGATATAATGTAAAAACACCTAGTACCGCACTTTCCAGAATGTCTGCTTTAGGCGCTGTGACATTATTAGTTCCGGGACCAAAAATGATTTGGCATTTTGGTGAACTAGGAATGGACTTGTCGATTTTTTCATGCAACAATGGTTCTGTAAATACTTCTGATGATGCTATTTCGGGCGATTGTAAATTGGATACTAAACCGCAACCTCAATGGGCAAGCAATTGGCTTGGAGACACTAATCGTAATAAAGTTTATACGGATTGGGCCAAAATGATTACGTTGAAAATTAATGAGCCTGTTTTTTCAGGGACAGCTACCATAAGTAGTGGTTCACTAACGCCTACGATTAAGATTTCTAATAGTGCTTTATCGGGGACGCAGCTAAAAGATGTATTAGTATTAGCCAATTTTGATTTATCTACTAAAAATGTTCCTACTGGTTTCCCTTATGCTGGAACCTGGTATAACTTGATGGACAACACATCTATTGTTGTTGCAGATGTCAATGCACCAATTAGTATGGCGGCAGGAGATTTTAGAATATATGGAAATAAGGTGGCTTCTTTGGCGATAGCAAACTTTGAGAAACAAGATGGAATCTATTTGTACCCGAATCCTGCAACTAATTACTTCACTTTAAATATGGCGGCTTCTCGAGTGCAAATTTTTTCTATCACAGGTCAATTGATGAAAAGCTTTAATGCTGAGCAGACTAAATCTTATCAATATATAGTGAGTGATTTAAGTAACGGAATATACGTTGTGAAAGCGTATAATGATAATGATGAGCTTCAGATCATGAAGTTTATCAAAAAGTAGTTTTTTGTGTTTGTTTGTTATGAAAAAGTTGTCCCTATTAAGGACAACTTTTTTGTTTGAAAAAAAAGCTGCTTCACTAATGAAGCAGCTTTCAACTACAAGTAAAGACTTAAATTTTACCATTTTTAATTTCGTCCACAATTTCTGGATTCAACAATGTTGAAGTATCCCCAAAATTTGAATAGTCTCCTTCGGCTATTTTGCGAAGTATTCTGCGCATGATTTTTCCGGAGCGTGTTTTTGGTAAACCAGAAACAAACTGTATTTTATCTAATTTTGCGATGGGTCCGATTTGGTTAGAAACTTGTTGGTTGATTTCTTTCTTAAGATTTTCCCTGTCTCGATTTTCCCCGGTTTCTTTTAGAATAACAAAGCCGTATAAAGCATTTCCTTTAATGTCGTGAGGAAAACCTACAATTGCGGATTCTGCTACTGCCGGATGTTCATTGATGGCGTCTTCTATAGGAGCAGTCCCCAGATTATGACCGGAAACAATCACTACGTCGTCTACTCGACCCGTAATTCGATAATAACCCACCTCATCGCGTAAAGCCCCGTCACCAGTGAAATACTTGCCTGGGAAGGCAGAAAAATAGGTTTCTTTGTATCTTTTATGGTCGCCCCAAATGGTTCTTGCTATTCCCGGCCAAGGATATTTAATGCACAAAGCGCCTACCACCTGATTTCCTTCGATTTCATTTCGTTTTTCATCCATCAATACCGGTTGAATGCCGGGTAATGGCAAGGTCGCATAAGTTGGTTTCGTGGGCGTTACAAAAGGAATTGGCGAGATCATGATGCCTCCCGTTTCCGTTTGCCACCAAGTGTCAACCACGGGGCAATGCTTGCCTCCCACATGGTCATTATACCAGTGCCAAGCTTCTTCATTTATGGGTTCGCCAACTGAGCCTATTACTTTCAAGGTGTCCAACTCGTATTTTTGAACGTAATCTAAACTTTCTTTAGCCAACGCTCGTATGGCGGTCGGTGCGGTATAGAATTGGGTTACTTTATGTTTAACGATGATTTCCCAAAAACGGCTAAAATCAGGATAAGAGGGAACTCCTTCAAAAATAACGGTAGTGGCCCCGTTCAGTAACGGACCATAAAGAATATACGAATGACCTGTTATCCAACCAATATCTGCAGTACACCAAAAGATATCGTTGTCTTCATAGTTAAAAACATTTTTGAATGTATAGGCAGTATAGACCATGTACCCCGCTGTGGTATGTACCATTCCTTTTGGTTTTCCCGTTGAACCGGAAGTATAGAGGATAAATAAAGGATCTTCGGCATCCATAATTTCAGCTACATTGTTGTCTAGCGCTTCTTCTAGGAGAGGTTGTAACCATTGGTCACGTCCTTCCTTCATATTTATTGCGGTATTGGTTCTCTTTACCACTAGTACTTTTTCGACACAAGGAGTGTTTACCAAAGCGTCGTCAATGATACCTTTTAAATCGATGGTTTTGTTTCCGCGGTATCCGCCATCTGATGTGATTACCATCTTGCAATCGCTGTCATTTATTCTTGTGGCTACTGCTGAGGCTGAAAACCCGGCAAAAACAACCGAATGGATCGCTCCAATTCTGGCGCAAGCCAAAGTGGCAATGGCTAGTTCTGGAATCATTGGCAAATAAATACAGATACGATCCCCTTTTTGCACGCCTTGATCGCGCAATACGTTTGCCATTTTAGAAACACGTTGATAAAGTTCAGTATAGGAAATATGTAAAGCTTCTTCACTTGGGTCATTGGGCTCAAAAATGATAGCCGTTTTGTCTCCTTTTTTTGTAAGATGCCTGTCAATACAGTTTTTGGTAATGTTCACTTTTGCATCGACGAACCATTTTATTTCGGCTTCAGCCATGTTAAAATCGACTACTTTGTCCCATTCTTGGTACCAGGTAAAGTTTTCGGACGCGATTTTGTCCCAGAATTTTTTGGGTTCACGAACTGATTTTTTGTATTCTTTAAAGTATTCTTCTAAATTATTGATTTTATAACGACTCATGGTTTTAGGATTTAATAGAGTTAGGGTTGTTTTTATTATAAATGCCAATTTCATATTTATCCAAAACGAAAACGATTTCTTGGACAATGGCTTCGTCATCAATTGTTGATGGAATTTGGTAATCATCACCATCAGCGATACTGCGCATTAATTTTCTGAGGGTCTTTCCTGAACGTGTTTTGGGCAGTCGCTCTACGATGACTACATTTCTTAAAGAAGCAACAGCGCCAATTTTCTGTCGGACTAATTTT
>JBLIHD010000093.1:0-7078 GCA_047636335.1 Flavobacterium sp. | reverse complement strand
ATCCAAAAGCAAAAAGGATATATAATAAAAGGATAAATTTTAAAGATGTTGATTTCATAAAATGATTTTCAAGTGTTGCAAAGGTATATTTAATCCTTTTTAAAATTCAAATTTTATTTTTTATTCGCAGGATAAAGTTATATTTGCATCCGTATTGAGGTTGCTGTTTTTAATATTTAAATCCAGCATTAAAAGGGAAGTAAGTGATTGAAGTTTGAATATTCAAAATCAGATTCAGAAATCAAAAATCTTGCGCTGTACCCGCAACTGTAAGCTAATAAGCTTGTTGTCATCTACAAACCATTGTCTGCCACGGCGGATGAGAAGGTAGACAACAAGACGCAAGCCAGGAGACCTGCCTACTACAATGTGTATCAAACTTTCGGGAAAAAAGGTTTGGGTATGGGTTATTTCATACTTTTCTCCCATTTTTAGTCATATAACAGTAAACAACTGTTATTAAAAATGCTTTATTAAAATGAACAACAAAATCGTTCGTATTAGTGCGTTATTCGTGCTGATGACTGCTTGTGCTTTTGCGCAACAAAAAGAAAAAGATTCCACTCTAAACGAGTTGAATGAAGTGGTGATTTCTGATTCTAAATTCACTTTGAAAAAAGAAAAATCAGGAAAAATTATTGTAAAAATTACCGCAGAGGAATTAGCCAAAAGATCAGGGCAATCTCTTGCCACTGTTTTAAGTTCTGTTGCCGGTATTGAAATTAACGGGAACCAGAGTAGCGCTGGGAAAAATTTGGGTTATTATATTCGTGGGGGACGGAATCGTCAAACATTGATAATGATTGACGGGATTCCGGTAACTGATGCTTCTGGTATTAATTTAGAGTATGATTTGCGCCTAATACCTGTGGAACAAGTCGAAAGTATTGAGATTATGAAGGGGGCAGCAAGTACTTTATATGGTTCGGGGGCTGCTGCTGGAGTCATTAATATAACTTTAAAAAAAGCTGGAAAGAAAGCAATTGCTGGAAATGCAAACATGAGCATTGGTACGCAAACCACAGCTGACAGAGTGAATTATAAACCACAAGATTATAACCAAGGACTTTCTGTAAATGGTAATTTGGAGAAATTTAATTATTATGCTTCTTTAAACAGTACGGAGATAACTGGTATATCTGAAGCTGCTGTTCCGAAAGCTGCAGCATTTGAAGCGGATCGTTTCTCCAGGATTAATTCATTAGTTAAACTGGGCTTTACTCCAATAAAACAGTTAAGCTTTGAGTTTTTTGCTAATTATGATAGGCTTAAAAATGATTTTGACGGCACATTCGATAATTTTAACAACCCTGATACGCCTTTAAATGTTTCGAATTCAGAACAATTCCGTTTTGGATTTTCTCCGAAGTATAAGTACAAAAGAGGAGAATTCGTTTTAAATTCAAGCTTTAATACAATAGAAAGAAATTATAATATATTTAGTAGTTATTCAAATTCTGTAGACTTAAGTGATTACAAATCAAGAAGTGTAAACATAGATGGTTTTAATAAATATTCGTTTAGTGACCAATTTTTCGTAGTGTTGGGAACTCAATTTCAATTTCAGGAGATGGATTCAAAAACGCCTTATGATGCTATTGCTGCCGAAACTGCCAAATTTAATACGATTGACCCATATATAACGGCGGTTTATAATTCTGACTTTGGCTTAAACCTTAATGTTGGTGCGAGATATAATATGCACAGTGTTTATGGTGATAATTTTGTGTATAATGTCAATCCATCCTTCTCATTTTCTGAATTGCCGTTGAAAATATTGGCTTCCTACAGCACAGCATATATTACACCAAGTTTGTATCAATTGTATTCGCCTTATGGAAATCTAGATTTAACGCCTGAGGAAAACAGTACCGTGGAAGCTGGTTTTGAAGTCGAATTATTGGATAAAAAACTTACCTTAAATGCGATTGCTTGGCACAGGGAAGAAAAAAATCCGTTCGGATTTTATACCAATCCTGATACTTATGCTTCGAATTATATAAATATAGAAGGAAAGAATAACGCAAAGGGAGTTGAAACAATGGTTTCTTACGCTTTTTCAAAAGAATTAAAAGTGAATGCAAACTATACTTTTACCCAAGTGGAAGAGTCTCTGAGCCGTCTTGTTCCCAAGCATAAAGGGAATGTTTCACTAGATTACCAGCCTCTGTCGCGTGCCTTTTTTAATATAAATTATCAATATGTGGATCAGAGAACGGATGCTTTCTTTGACGGTGGGACTTTTGCTACAACACCGGTTGTTTTGGGTTCTTATCAATTGTTTAATGCCACAGCTAAATATGACCTTATCATAAACAGGATGAGTGTATTTGCGACGGTAAACAATATATTCAATGAAGAATTTGTTGAAACGGTAGGATACAGCACAAGAGGTAGAAACTTTAAAGTTGGGTTGAACATTAATTTCTAGCGCTATCTTTTTAAAATAAAAAAAAAGGCTTTCATCAGTGATGACGGCCTTTTTTTTTATGGCGGAAATGGTATTATTTCAATTCAGAAATACATTCAATGATTTTTTTTGCTATTTGATTCTGTTCGTTACTATTAGCAAGGTTTTTTTTGTCGCTTTCATTGGTTAAATATCCTAGTTCCATTATTACTGCAGGCACTTCTGATTTTTTTAAAATATAGAAATCAGCATTCTTTATTTCGGCAACTTTATAGTTTGAATTTAAAAATTTGGTCTGGAAATTTTTAGCTATTAGGTTTGACCTTTTATAAGAATTAGACTCTTTGGAAACATAAAACTCCATCCCGGATATATTGCTGTTTGGACTTGCATTAACATGTATTGACAAAACCAAATCCGGTTTGATTGTATTTATAAAATCAGTTCTGTCTCGCAGTGGTATAAATTTGTCTGTCGATCTAGTGTAATGAATAACGATGTTTTTGTTTTTGTTAAAAGCCTTAATTTTAGTGATAACTTTTTCCACAATTTGTTTTTCAGTAATTTGATCTTGGGTAACACCAAAATCTTCTCCATCGTGACCGGCATCAATGACTACATTAATTAGTTTTAATTCTGGATTTTTTGGGCTGATAAACGCAAAACAAGTCAAAGTAATCGCAATCAAAAATAACTTAGCTGAATTTCTCATAGGGTCTAAATTTATCAGAGTTGGAGGTTGGTTGTTGATAACGATTTGTTAGACAGTATATTGCGTTTTTTTTTAAAATTAGTCCAACGCTTTTAAAAGTCCTTCTGGCGCTTTCTCAATATACATCTGGTTTTGCAATCCATTTAACGATTTTGCATCGTTAAAATAATTGAAATCTTTTTCAGGACTTTGTTTAAGCATTTTTCCGGTTCCTGTGATTTTTCCAATTGCGGTGCTTAATAAGGGCTCTGTGGTATTCCCAAGAACATCCAGGTTGCCTATACTTTCTTTTAACTGGTATGTGGGTTCAAGGCCATTAAAATAATCTCCAAAACCTGCGGCGTTGACTATTTTTAAAACGATAGGCTGCATAGCATAGCGGTGATTAGGGTTTCTGTTTTCTTTTCCAAAAGTGGGAGAGTCGTATAAAGTGACAGACCCTACATTTTTACCGGTGGTAATGTCACCAATTTGCACTACAGCCATATATGGTTTTAATCCATTTATTACCAATTCACTTGCTGATGCTGAACTTTTTGTGGTCAGGATATAAATTTTAGATAACCCCAAACTGTTAATTGCTGTACTTCCTATTTTATCGGTAAAATTATTTTTTAGCGCTTCCGGATTCGAGGATTCAAAATAGGAGTTGATTTTATCATTCCATTTTTGTTTTGCAAATACTTGACCGGTGTATTGTCCTGTGATCATACTGGCCAATCTTGTGGCAGTAAGCACGGAACCGCCTGAATTGTATCGCAAGTCAAGGACTAGATCCGTAACCCCTTGTGATTTAAGTGTGCCGAAAGCATCGTTTAATTGGTTATCATATTCAGCATAAAAACCATTGTACATCAAGTAGCCAATTTTATGCGTTCCGGAAGTAATAACTTTATTTATTAGAATCGGGTTTTCAGCCAAAATTGTTTTGGCCAATGTGACTGATTTTCCATTTGGCGTTATTGCTCCTCCATTATAATCTGCTAAATTTAAAGTGTAATTATCCGCTCCTAATAAAGATTGATAATTACTTACAGTTAGCTGTGTTCCGTTAATACCGTAAAAGATAGTCCCTCTTTGAATGTCTTTTGCTGTCGCATCGGAATTCGGCAGAATATAACGGACATATCCAAAGATTTCTGTAGTGCTTCCTGGTTTGTATACTAAACCATATTCAACTCCACTACTTTTTGAAATTCCGCCAAGGGCTTGTTCCAACTCTAAATAATCAGATACAATCCAGCTGAAACGGTCAATTGATTTGTCTACTCTTAGTGCATCAAACAGTTCCTCTGGAACTGTATATCCTCTCAAAAAAACGTTCAGTTCATCTTGGGAAGCAAAACGATCATCAGATAAATTGGGTACTTCTGATTGCCATAGATAGTATTGATTTAATCCTTTCCAGATGAAATCCTGTACCTCCAGATTTATTGGTGCCGCAACATCGTCCATATCCTGGCAACTTTGGAATGTAAAAATGGCTAAAAAGAATAAAAGCGTTAATTTAAAATTGGTTTTCATAGGTTTGTTTTATAAATATAGGTACGTAAAAATAGTGACTTTAGTTTTAAGTAGTGTAGTTTGTAACAAATATAACTTTGTTTCGTCTTTATAGGGTAAGCCGAACCAATAATTTCTTGATCTATGAATCAAATAGAGTTTCTACAGCTGACCGCTCCGTTCAAAGACAAAGTCTTTCGCTTGGCGAAGCGACTGCTTATAAGTACGGAGGAGGCAGAAGATGCGACTCAAGAAATTTTAGTAAAGCTGTGGAGTAAGAATGAAAGCTTGGCTGGGTTTAAGAGTATTGAAGCTTTTGCCATGACAATGACCAAGAATTATTGTTTGGATCAACTGAAGTCAAAAAGATCAGGAAACTTAAAAATTGTTGATGATAATTTCACTGATAATACGGACAGTTTAGTTAAAAAAGTGGAAGATGGCGACAGTCTGAACTGGGTTGGGAAAATCATTAATCAATTACCTGAGCAACAGCGCTTGATTATCCAGATGCGAGATATCGAACAATATGAGTTTTCAGAAATTGCAAAAATAATGGAAATGAATGAAACGGCCATTCGGGTTGCACTTTCAAGGGCAAGGAAAACGATACGGGAATGTATGACAAAAATCGATAATTATGGAATTGAAAAATATTGAAATACTATTAGAAAAATATTTTGATGGCGAAACCAGTATTTCAGAAGAAAACGAGTTGCGAAAACACTTTTCTTCGTCAGATGTTGAGCCTCATTTAAAGCAGTACCAGCCAATGTTTGGTTATTTGTCAGTTGCAAAAAAGCAAAGATCGAAGACTAAAGAGGTAATGAAATCTAAAATGCGGCAATTTCCGTGGTTGTCTATTGCGGCTTCAATTGTTGTTTTAGTGGGTGTTGCAACCTATGTGGATAATCGCGATGAAGTTGTGAAATCAGACTTGGGTACCTATGACAATCCCGAGGCAGCTTTAAAAGAGACGGAAAGAGCATTGGCGATGTTATCACTTCACGTAAATACTGGCATAGAAAGTGTAATGTATATTAAAGAATACAAAAAATCGAAAAGTTTAATTTTCAAACAATAATAAATAAACAAAAATGAAATCAAAAGTGCTACAAAGCCCCAGAAAAAGTAAACTCAGCGTGAGTAAAAAGTTTATCATCACATTAGTGGTTGTATTAGTTTCCAGCCCGTTTTTCGGTCAAAGCGTTTTTGATAAATTCGATGGACAAGACGATGTCACTTCGATAGTAGTCAATAAAAAAATGTTTGACCTGATGAGTAAGGTTAAAGTTGATGCTTCTGATAAAGAAACGCAGCAATATATGAATTTGATAAAAAAATTAGATAATTTAAAGGTTTTTACTACGAGCAGCTTAAAAGCCACTGGTGAAATGAAATTGGTTGCCGATAAGTATATTAAAACGTCTGGATTAGAAGAGCTTATGCGAGTTAGTGACAGTGGTAAGAACATAAAGATATTAGTGAAGTCAGGTGCGACCGATTCTCAGATTAAAGAACTTTTGATGTTCATTGAGGGTAGTGGTAGATCTAACCAAACGGTTTTAATGTCTTTGACAGGTAATTTTGATTTGAATGAAATTTCGATCCTAACCGATAAAATGAGAATTCCGGGCGGAGAGGAGCTTAAGAAAGCTACGAAAGGGAAATAATAACCGGGTGTTTCCCTGATTAGAAAATCAGGAAAGACCAATTGCAAAAATTAAACAGTAAGTAAATATGAAAGTAATTTATAGTATCTCAGTGTTTTTATCTTTGCTTCTGATGAGTTGTAATTCGGAACCTACGCTGCAAAAGTATTTTGTGAAAAATACTGAAAACAAGAATTTCATTGCATTCGATGTCTCTCCGAGCATTTTGAATGTCGATGCAACAAAATTGTCAGTCGAGCAAAATAGTGCTATGCGCTCTTTTAACAAAATGAATGTTTTAGCTTTTAAGCTAAATGAAAAAAATAAGAATCAGTTTGAAACAGAACGTGCCGAGATTGAGTTTATTCTGAAGGATCCCAAGTACCAACAGCTTATGAAGTTCGGCTCCGGAAAGGAGAGCGCATCTATAAGTTATGTTGGGTCTGACGAGCATATTAACGAGTTCGTTTTGTTTGCAAACAGAAAAGAGACGGGCTTTGCGGTAGTACGAGTTTTAGGTAAGGATATGAGCCCCACGAACATTATGATAATGCTCTCCGTTTTAAAAGAATCTAAAATTGATTTGGAACAGTTAAAGCCCCTGCAACAATTGATAAAATAAATTAATTACCTTTTTATTATAAGCGTCTCGGTACTATATCGAGACGTTTTTTTGTGGGGTAACTTGTTATGGATTTATTAAACTTTAATTGTTGTGTGACGTTTTATATCATCTTCTTTCAGAGCTGTATTCATAAAATGTGTGACTTTGGATAGAGGAAAGTTATTCTTAAAAAAAAA
>JBLIHD010000092.1:0-7080 GCA_047636335.1 Flavobacterium sp. | reverse complement strand
GCATCAGGTGATTTAGCTCCTTTAGCACATCTTTCATTGCCATTGTTAGGAGAGGGAGAAGTCTATTTTGAAGGCAAAAAAGTACATTCACGCGTAATAATGGAACGTTTTAACTGGAAGCCAATCGTGTTGCAATCTAAGGAAGGTTTGGCTCTATTGAACGGTACCCAGTTTATGAGTGCGTATGGAGCCCATATTTTAATGAAAGCCAATAAGTTTTCTTATTTGGCAGATCTGATAGCAGCGATTTCTTTGGAAGGATTTGACGGTCGCATCGAACCATTCCATGAATTGATACACTTTATTCGTCCCCACAAAGGACAAATCGTTACGGCTGGTCGCATTAAAGGGTTTTTGGCTGGTAGTGAAATCATTGGGCAAGAAAAAGCACATGTGCAGGATCCGTATTCATTTCGTTGTATTCCGCAAGTACATGGTGCTTCAAAAGATGCTTTTGAGTATGTGAAAAAAGTATTTAAGACAGAAATTAATTCGGTTACCGATAATCCCAATATATTTATTGAAAGCGATGAAATTATCTCGGGGGGTAATTTTCACGGTCAACCCTTGGCCTTGGCCTTGGATTTTATGGCAATCGCTTTGGCTGAATTAGGAAGTATTTCAGAAAGAAGAACCTATCAATTGATTTCAGGATTGCGTAATTTACCTGCATTCTTGGTTGATAACCCCGGGTTAAACTCCGGATTGATGATTCCCCAGTACACGGCGGCCAGTATCGCCAGTCAGAACAAACAATTGGCGACTCCTTCAAGTGTTGATAGTATCGTGTCGAGCAATGGGCAAGAAGACCACGTAAGCATGGGTGCAAACGGAGCTACTAAAGCATTGCGTGTAATGGATAATATCGAGCGCATTTTGGCAATAGAACTAATTAATGCATCCCAAGCCATTCAATACAGAAGACCATTGCAATCGAGTGATTTTATTGAAATGTTTTTAACTGCTTATAGAGAAGAAGTTTCCTTTATAAAAGAAGATCGCATTTTACATTACGATATTGAGAAAACGGTATCTTTCTTGAACAGTTTCCAATTTGACGAAGATTTGTTAGCTTAGTTTTTTTTAGTACAAAATGAAAAGTCACTTTCTTAGTGAAAACAAACGTTTTTTTTTTTAGCTACCCCATTTGCTCTTCCCACTTGTGTATTTCTATAATTTATATTTTTTGAATAAATAAAAAACCATCCAAATTTTAAAAACCGGATGGTTTTTCTGTTAAATCAGCTTCTAATTATTTTATTTTAAAGTGCTTTTCGATTGCTTTGATCATTTCGCCGGCGATATCCTTATTTGTAGCCCCTTCGATTCCTTCCAATCCTGGAGAAGAATTAACTTCCAGCAGTAAAGGACCTTTTGAAGAACGAATAATATCGACACCTGCCACCTTTAAATCCATAGCCTTTGCCGCTTTTATCGCGATGCGTTTTTCTTCCATGGTCACATTTATAACCGATGCGGTTCCGCCCAGATGGATATTAGCCCTAAACTCGCCAGGCATGGCCTCACGTTGAATCGATGCTACCACTTTCCCATCAATTACAAAGCAACGGATATCTTTTCCATTGGCTTCTTTGATGAATTCTTGGACCAATATATTTGCATTAACACTTTTAAATGCATTGATAACGCTTTCCGCAGCTTTTTTTGTTTCAGCCAAAACAACTCCTTTGCCTTGAGTTCCTTCCAGTAGTTTTACAATTAACGGTGATCCACCAACCATTTTGATCAAATCATTGGTGTCCAAGGGTGAATTGGCAAATCCAGTTGTTGGAATTCCTATTCCGCTATTTAAGAGTAACTGGAGTGAGTATAACTTGTCACGAGATTGCGTGATTGCGCTTGCTGAGTTCAGGCAATACACTTTTAAAGCTTCAAACTGTCTCGTTAAGGCACATCCGTAAAAAGTAATGCTTGGTCGTATTCTTGGGATGATGGCGTCAAATTGGTTTAGAATTATTCCTCCTCTATAATGAATTTCGGGAGTGTCCGCATCAAGTTTCATATAGCACTCCTTTATATTCAAAAAATGCATTTCGTGACCGCGCATTTCACCGGCCTCCATGATTCTTTTGTTACTGTATAATTCCGGGTTGCTTGCCAAAACACCGATCCTTAAACCCGTGCTTGCTTTGGCGGAATTTTTATATAATTCTTTAAGATTGTCAGTTGTGGGCTGTCCCAATAGGTATTGTTGTTCCGGATCAACGAGCACCCTTCCGCTCATGGCCTCACGACCCAACAGCATGCGAAAACCCATCGAATCACGATTGGTCAACGTCATTTCAATTGGCCATGTTGAATTTCCAATTTCTAAGTTGGTCTGAATAACATATCGTTGCTCTCGAAATCCGCTGGAGCTTTTTACGATTCGTTTATCTATTAAAGGTGCCTCACAGTGGATAACCGTTTTGAGGTTGTTCTGGATGGGATTGATGTCAAATCGAACCCAATTCGCTTCGTTTTTAATGAACGGGGCTATGTTTATGGCATGTAGGGCAGAGGTTTTAGCACCTGAATCGACACGAGCTTTTATTGTGGGGATTCCCAATTCTGGAAAAGAACACCATTCTTCGCTGCCTAAGATTACTTTATTTTGTGACATATATTATATTGTTTGACCTGCAATTATAAAGTTCAAATGTAAATATTTGTTTTTAATATTAATAAAAAATTATATAAAGAATAGACCCGTTACATTTTAAAAACGTAACGGGTCTATTTTAGGATTACTAATCGAAAAATCTATTGCTTTGTTGGCTCCTCAGCTTTACTGACTTTTACAGTCAATTCTTGGGCGCCTTCTTCAATGTCCATAAAAACATCATCACCTGAAGCAATTTTTGAGGTGATAATCTCCTCAGCAAGTGCGTCTTCTACATATTTTTGAATGGCTCTTTTCAGTGGTCTTGCGCCAAATTGTCTGTCAAAACCCTTTTCTGCGATAAATGCTTTCGCTTTATCCGAAATACTTAAATTATAACCCAATTCAGATACTCTAGAATATAATTTTTTTAATTCAATTTCGATAATTAAATCAATATCGTGTTTTTCTAATGCGTTGAATACGATTACATCGTCAATTCTATTAAGGAATTCTGGTGCAAATGTTTTCTTTAATGCATTTTCAATTATGCTTTTTGAATTGTCGTCTGCTTGCGCCACTTTTGCGGCAGTGCCGAAACCAACTCCTTGACCAAAATCTTTTAATTGACGAGCCCCAACATTAGAAGTCATTATAATGATAGTGTTTTTAAAGTCAATTTTTCGTCCCAAGCTATCAGTCAAATAGCCATCATCGAGAACTTGTAATAACATATTGAAAACATCTGGATGTGCTTTTTCAATTTCATCTAATAAAACGACACAATATGGTTTTCTGCGGACCTTCTCGGTTAATTGCCCGCCTTCTTCGTAACCAACGTATCCCGGAGGTGCTCCAACCAAACGAGAGATGGCAAACTTCTCCATGTATTCACTCATGTCAATTCGTACCAAAGCATCTTCAGAATCAAATAACTCTTTGGCGAGTACTTTTGCCAATTGTGTTTTCCCAACTCCTGTTTGACCAAGGAATATAAACGAGCCAATTGGTCGATTAGGATCTTTCAATCCGGCGCGATTTCTTTGTATGGATCGGGCAATTTTTATTACTGCCTCATTTTGGCCAACTACCTTACTTTCAATAAGCTCAGGTAATTTGGCCAGTTTGTTGCTTTCTGTTTGAGCGATACGATTCACAGGAATTCCTGTCATCATCGATACTACATCTGCGACATTGTCTTCTGTAACTTCAATTCGGTTGTTTTTGGCATCTTCTTCCCATTGCTCTTGAGCTACAGCCAATTCTTTTTCGATGCGTTTTTCATCATCGCGAAGTTTGGCGGCTTCCTCATATTTCTGTTTTTTGACAACGACATTTTTTAATTCTCGAATCTCTTCCAGCTGACGTTCCAGATCAAGGATTCTTTTCGGAACTTCAATATTAGTAATATGGACACGTGAACCCGCCTCATCTAAAGCGTCAATTGCTTTGTCCGGCAAAAATCGTTCAGACATATATCTGTTTGTTAATTTCACGCAGGCTTCAATCGCGTCAGGCGTATAAATAACATTATGATGGTCTTCATATTTGTTTTTGATGTTGTTCAGAATTGTAATCGTTTCTTCAACAGAAGTTGGTTCCACGATTATCTTTTGAAAACGTCTTTCTAAGGCACCGTCTTTTTCAATATACTGTCTGTATTCGTCAAGTGTGGTAGCCCCTATACATTGAATGTCACCTCTTGCCAAAGCCGGTTTGAACATATTGGATGCATCCAGGGAACCAGTGGCGCCGCCTGCACCGACAATAGTGTGAATTTCATCTATGAAAAGAATGATGTCATCATTTTTTTCCAATTCATTCATTACTGCTTTCATACGTTCTTCAAACTGTCCTCTGTATTTAGTACCGGCGACAAGGCTGGCTAAATCCAATGTTACGACGCGTTTGCCGAACAGGATTCTTGAAACTTTCTTCTGAATGATTCGTAAAGCTAAGCCCTCCGCGATAGCGGATTTCCCAACACCAGGCTCACCTATAAGGAGTGGGTTGTTCTTTTTGCGTCGGCTCAAAATCTGGCACACACGCTCAATTTCTTTTTCTCGTCCTACAACAGGGTCTAATTTTCCCTCTTCAGCCATTTCTGTTAAATCCCTTCCGAAGTTGTCTAAAACGGGTGTTTTAGATTTTTTGTTGGATTTATTGGCGGGATTATTAAAATTCCCTTCTTTCAGACTGTCATCTTGTCCTGAATCATCATTGTATGAGTCAGTTGCTTTTGGTAAATCCTCTAAGAATTCTTCTTCGCTTGGTGTCATATTTACGTATTGTTCTTTAACTACGTCATAATCAATTTTCAGTTTATTCAGTAGTTTGGTTGTTGGATCGTTTTCATTTCTTAGGATACATAATAACAAATGAGCCGTACTTACCGATGAGCTTTGAAACACTTTTGCTTCTAAAAAAGTTGTTTTCAACGCGCGCTCCGCTTGACGGGTCAGGTGAAGGTTTTTCTTTTCAATATTAGTCTCTATAGTAGGGTTTGCAGGGCTTAGTATTTCTACTTTTCTACGTAAATGGTCTAAGTCAATAGACAGATTATTTAATATTTGTATTGCTTTGCCGCTTCCGTCTCGAAGGATACCCAGCATCAAGTGTTCTGTTCCAATGAAGTCATGACCTAGTCGCAGAGCTTCCTCTTTGCTGTAAGTAATAACGTCTTTTACTCTTGGTGAAAAATTATCATCCATAATATATGTGTTGCTTGTATATGTAAATTTAGTGAATTACCTTTTTAAAAACAAAAATCGTTCCTTAAGATATCATGTCAGCTAATTGACGAAAAAATGATGAAATAGTGTCAAAAAATAGACTTTATTTATCAAATAAACGTTAAGCTTGTTTTGTTAATAAATCATTGAAATAAGTATGTTAAAATACTTCAAAAATTTTCAAAAAGCCGTATATTGGCACGTTTTGAAACTAATATAATTATTTAATATAACAACTTATGTCTGAAGGAGAAAAGTTAATTCCTATTAACATAGAAGATGAAATGAAAACAGCTTACATCGATTACTCGATGTCGGTAATTGTATCAAGAGCACTTCCAGATGTTAGAGATGGCTTGAAACCAGTACATCGAAGAGTCCTTTTTGGAATGCATGATTTGGGAGTTAACTCACGGTCGTCTCACAAAAAGTCCGCAAGAATTGTCGGGGAAGTTTTAGGAAAGTATCACCCACACGGAGATACATCCGTTTATGACGCCATGGTTCGTATGGCACAGGAATGGAGCATGCGTTATTTATTGATTGACGGGCAGGGTAATTTCGGGTCTGTGGATGGAGATAGTCCTGCAGCGATGCGTTATACTGAGGCTAGAATGCGCAAGATTTCAGAGGAAATTTTGGCGGATATAGATAAAGAAACTGTTGACTTCAAATTCAACTTTGACGACACGCTAGAAGAACCAACGGTTATGCCAACTCGTGTTCCTACCTTATTAATAAATGGGGCAACAGGAATTGCAGTAGGTATGGCGACAAATATGCCGCCTCACAACTTAACTGAGGTGATCAACGGTACGTTGGCGTATATGGACAATAATGATATTGAGATTGATGAATTAATAAATTATATAAAAGCCCCGGATTTTCCTACTGGTGGTATAATATATGGTTATGAAGGCGTCCGTGAAGCTTTCAAAACCGGTAGGGGTAGAGTGGTTATGCGTGCCAAAGTTGGTTTTGAGGAAGTGGAAGGTCGCGAGTGCATAATTGTCAGTGAAATTCCTTACCAAGTCAATAAGGCAGACATGATTAAGCGTACTGCAGATTTGGTTAACGATAAAAAAATTGAAGGGATAGCAAACATACGAGATGAATCAGACAGAAACGGTATGCGTATTGTTTACATCTTGAAGCGCGACGCTACACCTAACGTGGTTTTAAACACATTATATAAGTATACCCAGCTGCAATCTTCTTTCAGTGTAAATAATATTGCAATCGTAAAGGGTCGTCCGCAAATGTTGAATTTGAAAGACCTGATCCACTATTTTGTTGAACACCGCCATGATGTGGTGACGCGCAGAACGCAATTTGAATTGAAAAAAGCGGAAGCAAGAGCACATATTTTGGAAGGATTGATTATCGCCTCAGACAATATTGATGAGGTGATCGCTTTAATCAAAGCTTCGAAAAGCACGGAAGAAGCACGGGAAAAATTAATTGAAAGATTCAAATTATCCGATATACAATCTCGTGCTATTGTAGAAATGCGTTTGCGTCAATTAACAGGTCTTGAACAAGACAAGTTAAGAACGGAGTATAATGAAATCATGAAGTTAATTGAGCATTTAAAGGCTTTACTTGCTGATGTTAACCTAAGAATCGCTTTGATCAAAGAAGAACTTATAGAGATCCGTGAGAAATATGGTGATGAGCGCCGTTCATTAATTGAATATTCTGGTGGAGACGTTAGTATCGAAGATTTAATTGCAGATGAAAATGTTG
>JBLIHD010000091.1:0-7116 GCA_047636335.1 Flavobacterium sp. | reverse complement strand
TCTTCACATCAAAATCCAACATAAACTCATAGGTCATATCCTCAACTAAGGTTTGGTTAATCTTCAATTTCAGACCAGATTGTTGTGCGCTTGGCGTTTTCAAATCATATGGCTTACCATCTTTAACAACTGTATTATTATTCCCCAAAACCAATCGCATTTGCCCCAAGTATCCAGATGGAACGCTATTGTCTGCCAATAGCACATTTACTCCACCTGTCAATTTTAACAAATCATATACTCCCGGAATTACATTCCCAATACTCACCCATCCTTTGCTGTCGTCAGTATCTGAGCCGCTCTTGATCATTACGTCTATTACATCTACCTTCACCTCGTCATAATCTCCGACCGCATCTGACATTCTAACCACAATATTTGACGTCCCCGAGACATTATTATTGCTTTCGCACCCTACGAGAACCAGTCCAATTATCGACATTGCGAAAAAACCGAACAGGTAACATTTAATCCTTTTCATATTTTTTTTGTTTGTTATTAATTAGTATATTAACAACGCCAAAAATACATTAAAATTGCAAGTATAAAAGAAAAAATGTGATTTTAATCCTGAATTGAATCACGCTATTATCAACCAAATGATCAACAAACGTCTTTTAGTCAAAAACCTACTCGCCTATAATGACGAGTGCAGTTTTTATGACAAAAAACGCCAGTTGAATTTACATACCCGTGAAGGAAAAGCGAAGTTTTTGAAACACATTTGCGCTTTGTCCAACTCTAATCCCGCAAACAATTCCTATATCGTTGTGGGGGTCGAAGACCAGGACAACGAAATTGTGGGCGACGATTTTTTTGACGACAGTCACATCCAAAACTTGGTCAATGCCTACCTAGAGAATCCTCCGAAAATCCAATACGAGAATGTCCCATTCCCGAATTTGCCCAAGGACAAGGTGGTGGGATTGGTGACGATAAAATCAAAAAAAAATAGTTCCTTTTTCAAAAGGGGAATTCACACCATTGTTGTCGGCAGTACTTTTATAAGAAGGGGGAGCAATACGACACCTACGGAAGGTAAAGTAGAAAGGAACTACCGAAATTCAGAAACCGTCATAGGAATCGAAAACGGTTCCAGAAATAACATCGAACACACCCTGGACGGCGTTTTTGATTTCATCAACTTTCGCCACAAGGACATGTCACCAAAATACAAAGTATTAAAGGAATTGTTTATCATTTGTTGGGCAGGGGTTCCCAAAAGAATCCGCGATAAAATCTTTTTGTCTCGTGTTGACATTGAGCTCATCAATGAGCAAGTCAAGTTGTTCTATTCGGCACAAGATGTGGTCACGATCACCTATGACGAGGATTCTTTTACCATTATGGAATATGTACCATTGGGGTTGAACGACAAAACCAGCTATTATCCCTTGGAGAAACAAACCATTTATTTCTACGAGAACGGTTATTACAAGATAGAACGCGAAATGCTTTTTAAGCCGCCGGAATTCAACCGTAAAATGCTTTACCACATTTACAACTCCAACATCACCTTATTAAAAAAATTAAAAGAAAATCAGCCATTAACGGAGCGGGAACTTAAAGATCTGGAAAATCTGTCTTCAACTTTCATGATTTGTTACCTTAACGGATTTGATGATGCCAAAGAAAAGCTAATTGAAGCCAAACCGTTATTAAAGCCCTATCCACAAATATATTTGTCGTTTAAGGAAGCTATGCGTATTTTGAGGAAGATGAAATATGACGTCCAGTAACGCGGCCACTGGTCGACCGTTGCCTCTTAAAGGACAGTAATGGATATTTCAGAACCCTATTTTCCCCACCATTAAAACCATAATTTTAATTAAGTTGTGAAGTGGCTACGCCAAAACCCTAATTATACCTCCAACAGACACGAAATGAAATTTTTACCCAAAAAGAATGTCGTTTATAAAACTGCATATAATTTCTATAATTAAAAGTGAAAAAGCGATAATTGCATTCATTTTCCTGGCGTTTTAATATTTTTATAAAGTTAAACTTATTTTTCAATCTAATCAATCACTAAATCTGGGTATATTTGAGGTCCGGCAAAACAACCGTTTCTTGCCTATTTTTTTGCAATTTGAACTAATTGGGAGCTACTTGAAATTGGCTGTTTTATAAAATGAGCAGGCCGGGGAGCGGAAATCAAAAAGACCGTTTAACCGATAACCGCTAAATTATAACACACATTGAGTTGCCTTACGCTCTTTTAAATCGAAAAAAACACTTAAAAATTCTTGGGTGCTAACTCTTTTGACTATTTTTATAAATTAAAAAAACGACATTTAAGTCATTTTAAAAAATCCTATTGAGAACACATCAAATGAGAACATTAGTTATAGGCGACATACACGGCGGTTTGCGCGCACTGCACCAAATAATGGAAAGAGCGAAGGTAACTCCGGAAGACAAACTGATCTTTTTGGGGGATTATGTGGATGGCTGGAGCCAGTCCCCGCAGGTTATTGATTTCTTAATCGAACTCAATACCACAAACAACTGCATTTTTGTTCGTGGAAATCACGACGAGCTGCTGCTCCATTGGCTCCAGGACAATAAAGACAACCCGTTGTGGCACAAGCACGGGGGAGAAGCAACAGTTTTGGCTTACAAGGACGTAGATGCCCCAAGGAAGCAACTGCATATTGACTTCCTTAATTCTTTACAAGATTATCATCTTGACGCAAAGAAACGTCTGTTTGTCCATGCCGGCTTCACTAATATGAATGGTGTAGCTTATGAATTTTACCCCAAACTCTTTTACTGGGACAGAACCTTGTGGGAAACCGCCTTATCGTTAGACCGAAGTATCAAACCCAACGATTTACTGTACCCCAAACGCCTGACTTTATATGATGAAATTTATATTGGCCACACCCCCGTAACGCGCATCGGAAAAACCGTACCTACCCAAATGGCCTGTGTGTGGAATATGGACACCGGAGCCGCCTTTAAAGGACCATTGACCATTATGGATATAGACACTAAAAAATTCTGGCAAAGCGAACCCTTGCATAACTTGTATTTTGATGAAAAAGGCAGAAACTAAAAAAACCGCTTCAATTTTTACTGAAGCGGTTTTTTACTGTTTTGATTCTATTTTACAAATCAAATTTTATTCCTTGTGATAAAGGTAAACTTGTAGTGTAGTTGATGGTATTGGTTTGTCTTCTCATATACACTTTCCATGCATCAGAACCAGACTCACGTCCGCCACCCGTATCTTTTTCCCCGCCGAAAGCACCACCGATTTCAGCACCGGATGTCCCGATGTTAACATTGGCAATCCCACAATCTGAACCCGTAACAGATAAGAATAATTCCGCTTCACGCAAGTTATTGGTCATAATCGCAGAAGACAATCCCTGCGCCACTCCGTTTTGGATTGCGATGGCATCTTCTACCGTTCCTGAATATTTCAACAAATACAATACCGGTGCAAAAGTCTCATGTTGCACGATTTCGAATGTGTTGTCTGCCTCAGCGATTGCCGGTTTAACATAACAGCCACTTTCGTAACCTTCACCAGAAAGAACGCCACCTTCAACAAGGATTTTTCCCCCTTCGGCAACTACTTTCACTAAAGCTTCATTATACATTTCAACTGCCTGCTTGTCGATTACCGGGCCAACATGGTTGTTTTCATCCAATGGGTTTCCTATGCGTAATTGATTGTATGCTGAAACGATCGCTTCTTTTACTTTATCATAAATACTTTCGTGAATGATCAAACGACGTGTCGAGGTACAACGTTGTCCCGCTGTTCCTACCGCACCAAAAACAGCGCCGATAACGGTCATTTTTATGTCAGCATCCGGAGTCACAATGATCGCATTGTTTCCGCCTAATTCCAATAATGTTTTACCTAAACGGCCAGCAACGGTTTGTGCCACAATTTTCCCCATACGAGTAGAACCCGTTGCAGAAATTAAAGGAACCCGTTTGTCGTTAGTCATCATTTCTCCCACTTTAGAGTCTCCGTTGATTAAACAAGAGATTCCTTCCGGTAGGTTATTTTCCTTGATTACCTCAGCAATAATGTTCTGACAGGCAATTCCGCACAACGGTGTTTTTTCTGATGGTTTCCAAACGCAAACGTCACCACAAACCCAAGCCAAGGCTGTATTCCAAGCCCAAACGGCTACCGGAAAGTTGAAAGCTGAAATGATCCCGATAGTTCCCATTGGATGGTATTGTTCGTACATTCTGTGTCCCGGACGTTCAGAATGCATCGTCAGTCCGTGCAATTGGCGGGAAAGTCCCACCGCAAAATCACAGATATCTATCATCTCCTGAACTTCTCCGTATCCTTCTTGTAATGATTTCCCCATTTCGTAAGAAACCAATTTTCCTAACGCTTCTTTGTTTTTACGTAATTTCTCTCCAAACTGACGCACGATTTCACCACGTTGTGGTGCCGGCATCATTCTGAATGTTTTGAAAGCTTCTGTTGCCGCTTGCATTACCTTTTCGTAATCGGCAGCTGTTGAAGTTCTTACTTTCGCTATCAATTGTCCGTCGACAGGAGAATAACTTTCCAAGATTTCTCCATTTGAAAAATGATTTAAACCTGTTGAAGTACCTTCATTTATATCCTTTATGCCCAACTGAGCCAAAGCCTCTTTCATTCCGAATTGATTTGCTATTGTTGTCATTGTAACTTTTTTAGTTAAAATTGTTATATATTTTTGTAAAGATATTATTTCGAGTTGAATTTGTATCGAATTAAATTGTTAAAGTCCAAGCAAAACTAGACCAATTTGATGAGTTATAATTGATTTAGCAAAAAAATGCTTCAATTTTACAAGAAGAGCGTAATTTTATAGACAGAAAATTAATTCCTACTTACACTCTATAAAGTATGACAACTTTTAAAAATTTATGGATTTACTTGATTTTAATGTCACTAAACACATTTGGACAAAAAGCACAAAATTCAGCTTTCCAGATTGTCCCTTTGGGAATAAAAGGCGGCCTTGATGAAAGAAACCTTTCTGCCTATTTATTAGCCCCTTTAAACACTAACGATTTTATTAGTCTTGACGCGGGAACAATACATGCTGGTATTGAAAAAGCCATAGAGAACAAGGTATTCAAAATTTCCTCTGAAGCGGTTTTAAAAAAATACATAAAAGGGTATTTAATATCCCATGCGCATTTAGATCATGTTGCGGGTTTGATCATTAATTCGCCTGCCGATTCTTCAAAAACGGTTTACGCGACCAATAGCTGTATGGAAATGATGCAAAGACATTATTTTAATGGGGAAACCTGGGCAAATTTTGGAGATCAAGGAAATGGCTACCTAATAAAAAAATACCATTTTCAAACATTGAATCCCGAAGAAAAAACACTAATTGCAAATACGACCATGACCGTAAAAGCGTTTCCGCTAAGTCATGTCAACCCCTTTCAAAGTACCGCTTTTTTAATCCAAAACGGAGATGCTTATGTTTTGTATTTGGGTGATACAGGTCCGGATCATATTGAAAAAAGCAATAAGTTAAAATTGCTTTGGACCGAAATCTCCCCCCTAATTAAAAACGGAAAATTAAAAGGAATATTTATTGAGGTTTCGTTCCCTGACGAGCAACCAGACTCCCTTTTATTTGGACATTTGACACCCAATCACCTTCTAAAAGAACTTCATTCATTAAGTGAACTTACAGGGGAAAATGCCTTGAAAGGTTTTAAAATCATCATCACTCATATGAAACCCCCTGCCGAAAATTTTTTAAAAATCAAAGCGCAACTAAAAAAGCAAAATGATTTGGATCTGCATTTTATTTTCCCTGAACAGGGTAATCGATTTGAACTGTAATTTTCCATTCCGACAGAAATAACCCCGGTAGCAGCGGCATCCTTTTGTGTTCGCCACGGCGAACACAAAAGATACAGCGTATGGCGAGATTAGCTTCTAATTAAAATTATTTTTTGCCCATAAACCTCGGATCGGTATCCATCACCGTCCCGCATTTTTCGCAGGTCCTCAATTCCTGCGATTTGTAGAAATGTTCGAAATGGGGAATGAAGTCTTTTTCGATATTATTCAGTTCAAAATATACCTCATGTAATTTATGGTTGCAATTGTCACAGTACCAGAGCAAGCCGTCCGAGAACCCTTTACCGGCTCTTTTGCGCTCGATCACTAAACCAATCGAACCTTCGGAGCGCACGGGAGAATGTGGCATTTTGGACTGATGGAGGTACATGTCGCCAGGATGCAGTTCGAGTTCTTTTCGCACCCCATCATCTTGAACGACCACCTTTATCGAGCCTTCAAGTTGATAAAACAATTCTTCGGTTTCATTGTAATGAAAGTCTTTTCGGGCATTGGGTCCAGCAACAATCATAACAATATAATCACCAGAGTCCCTGTACAAGTTTTTGTTGCCTACAGGTGGTTTTAGTAAATGACGGTTTTCGTCAATCCATTTATTGAGGTTAAAAGGTGCAACTATTGCCATCTTCGTCAAATTATTAGGTTTATGAATTGCTAAGTTACTAAAAAGTCGCATGCCTTGAAGTTTATAAACTCATAAAGTCTTGCGGGGGACTTCTGAGATTCTCCCTACTTCTGTCTTTGATGTCAATCTTACTTCATTTCTTTGATCAGATAGATATAAACTGGAAAGTGGTCACTAAAACCAACTTCGGTTGCGGAATGCCGTTTTGGATACCCCTTATATTGGCCGGATGTCTGTATCAAGAAAGACTTATTGTAAATCCCGGCTTTCCAGTACCGAAAAGAAGTGAAGTCATTTTGAATCAGCGATTGTGAAACCATGATTTGGTCAAAAATATCCCATGAATCCCGATAGGCAATGGTTCCCAATCCTTTTTTGGCCATTTCTTCGAATGGATTGTATACGCCAAACGGAAGTACTTCTGTCTTATTGGCTTTAGCGCCAAGAGCCACTTTTACGCTTTTGTTAAATGGCCCGTCATTTAAATCTCCCAGAGTAATCACTTTCGCGTCCGGATTGATCCGTTGCAAAGAATCGATTATTTTCCGGTTCAATACTCCTGCGGCTTCCCTGAAAGGGCTTGACTTTTTTTCGCCACCCGAACGGGAAGGCCAATGGTTGACAATGATATTAATTTCCT
>JBLIHD010000090.1:0-7158 GCA_047636335.1 Flavobacterium sp. | reverse complement strand
ATAGCTTAATTTCATTTTTCCATTACGCATTACATAGATTGGCTTCTCATTTGCCTCAAAACTAATTCCCGTTGTATATACCTTGTTAAAAATTTCGGCAAAGCCCTGTTCAATTAATTCGGGCACTGTCTCTAGCAGCGGTTTTCCAATAACATCTTTTCCTTTGCCCCAGCTTTCTACTATGGCATTGTTCGCAATTTCAACGATTAAATTTTCACCTTTTAAAATGCTGATTAAAGAAGGCGAGGAATAAACCATATTAGCAAAATGATGTTCGCTTTCTTGTAATTTCTGCTCGGCTTTCTTTCGATCTGTTACATCTATATTTGTCCCAACGACCCATTCGACTTCTCCAGCAGTATTAGTGCGAATGGTTTCTATTGCTTCTATATGACAGACAACGCCATCATTGGCCCGAAAAATTTTAAAAGAACGCTTGCTAGTACCAATATTTCTTACCGTATCATTAAGTATTTGTTCTTGTTCGGCTAGATCTTCAGGAGCCAGAGTGTCGCTCCAGGCAGAGTAGTTTACAAATCCATCTGCTGTAGGCGTTACTCCATGAATATGGAACATTTTTGCGTTCCAATGGACTTGATTGGTAATTACATTCCATTCCCAGATACCTATACCCGATGTTTCTGCAGCCAAATGTATACGCTCTTCGGATTTCTTTAATTCCTTTTCTTTGTTTTTTTGCTCTAAAAGCAAAAATTCAAATTTAATTGAGTTTGAATTTCTCAATTGGAGTTCTAATTGGCTTATTCTATTTTTAAGTTCTTGTTTTTTCATTTTATTTTAGTATTCCATAATATATTTCGATCTCAAAATAGTTTACTCTTTCGGGTTGGGAATACCAGTACAAGTTTACGCTTTTTTTCATCATAAATACCGTTGACATTTAGAGAGTGTTAGCAGGTATTTAGTTGCAGTTGGCCTAAAACGAGATGTGTCGATTTTGTAAGGATGAATGTTGGCAAAGCGCCTCTTTTAATTTGACGAAATCGGGGAGGTATTCCGGTTTTATTATGGTTTGCTGCTGTCTTTTTGCAGTGAACGTAAACGTTTCCTCAGTATTGCGATGTTCCTGATAAGGACAGGCCAATAAATTGATTAATTAGAGATCACTTTAGACACAAACAAATAATAGCCTAATCCGATTAGGGTAATAAAGAAAATTATGTGTTATGAAAGCGGTTTTTTGAATTAATCAAAATGAGATTAGAACAAAAATAGGTATAATAAATATGTGGTATAATTCAGGGAGCGCAATAGATAAATGTGTGAAAATAGCCATTAAGCAAACTAGCGAGTTTGCTTAATGGCTAAGGACAGCATATAGTAATATCGGCAGGGGCAAAGGAGTGTTTCGAGATGAAATCTAGTTAGCTATTGTCATATTTACCAATTACGAACGAAAACGTTCTGAAACTCCAGTATAAGGGTTGGCGGTATCAAATCGTTGGGGGTTGCGCACTATATTCTTGTCCTGCCACATCGCTTCTACTGCGAGGCAGGATACTTGAATAAACAACTAACCCTAATAATTTAGGCAGGCTGTTGTGTCTCGTGTTTTATTCACTCAATTTCAAAACGGTACGCCCTTTCATTTTTCCTTGAAGCATCAAGTCGATTTTACTCCCTAATTCATCAAGTGTTACGTCAACACAAGTAGCTGATAATTGTGAAGGCCTCCAGTCTTGAGCCAGTTTTTGCCATACCAATTCCCTATTTTTCATTGGGTAATTCTGGGAGTCAATACCTATTAGAGTGATGCCTCTTAAAATAAACGGAAATACTGTCATATCAAGCTTTGGTGACGCCACATTCCCGCAACAAGTGATCGCTCCCATTGGTGCCGTGGATTTGATTATATTTTCTAAAATCACTCCTCCAACTGTGTCTATAGCACCGGCACATGTTGGTTTTAACATAGGTCGTTTGTCTAGATTTTCGAAATCAGTGCGGAGAATAATTTCTTTCGCACCTAAATTAAACAAGAAGTCTCGTTCGGACTCTTTTCCTGTAATCGCAATTACAGTATAACCTAATTTGGCAAGAATAGAAACACTTAATGACCCGACGCCTCCCGTAGCTCCTGAAACAATAATTTTTCCATCTTCGGGCTTTACCAATTCAGTCAGGCGCAACACCGAAATTCCAGCCGTTAATCCGGCCGTGCCGTATGTCATCGCCTCTTTCATGGTCAGGTTTTCGGGTAGTTTAACAGCCCATGCCGCAGGAACTCTAATATATTCGCTAAATCCTCCATCTGTATTCATGCCCAAATCATAACTGGTAACGATCACCTTATCATTAATGCTAAATGATGTGTTTTCAGATTCGACAACTACACCTACGGCATCAATTCCTGGCGTGTGCGGGTAATCTCTTGTGACTCCTTTGTTTCCGGTAGCGGAAAGCGCGTCTTTGTAATTTAAAGAGGAATAGGAAACTTTAATTAACAAATCTCCTTTTGGCAATTCCTCAATAGTTCTTGTTTTGATTGTCCCTATGTATTTCCCTTCTTTTTCCTCGACAACAAAAGATTTAAATTCTTGCTTTTCCATAATTTCATTGTTTGTTTTTTAATAGACATGCTGTTTTGTCTATATGTTAGACAAGGTTCCCTCGGCTTGCTCGGATTCAGGGAGTAAGTTAAGATTTTTCTTTCGGATTAGCACTTTTATTTCAAGTACAAAATTTACTTCGTATTGAATGCAATACCTAGATCGGCTATTATCGCTATTATGCAGTCGTTTTTAATTTTCCAAAAGTTTTTTTACTTCTTTTTGGTATATCGGATTATCGGAAATTGTGTTATGGTTTTCAGCTTCAAGAATTATCAGTCTATCTTCTGGTTTAAAATCCTCTTTGAGTTTTATTGAACTTCCATAATGCACCTCTTCATCTGCATCGCCATGAAATATCAAAACAGGCATCTTACAATTTTCAATAAATTCATTTGTTTTAAATGTATATCTTACTAATAGATTTAAAGGTAAAAGTTTAGCGATTTTCACTTCTAAGGGTACGTCACTTGATTCTTTGGATCGCGTATCATAATCTTCACCACCACAATACGGGGCTTGCAATATTAGATACTTTGGATTGTTAGTAGATGCTAATTTTGCAGCCATGGAACCTCCCAAAGAATACCCAACGATAATTATATTATCTTCTGAATAGGTCTTTTTTATTTCATCATATAACATCTGATTATCTTGATACAATTGGCTTTCGGTTTTTATGGAACCTTCGCTTTTGCCATAACCCCTATAATCTGCCATAAAAATATCATAGCCGAGATTTGTGTAATAATCGGCGAGTTTCCCAAACCGTTCTAGAGAGCCTCCGTTGCCATGTAAATAAAGTACAATACCCTTAGCATTATCTGCTTTGAACAATAGATTATTTAAACTGATTCCATCTGCGGTTTTAAGGTTTACTTCCTCAAAGTTTCCTTTAAAGTCAAATTTATAATCAGTTGGCAACTTGGTCGGAATGAAAATTAACTTTTCTTGGTAGAAGTATAAAAAGCTAGATAAGCCCACATAGAGGAATACTAGAATTATTCCTATGATTTTTGAGATTTTGATCAATTTCATTTTCAATTGGCATTGGTTTTAATGGTGAAGATAGTTCTGATACTATATCGGGTTTCTAACTTATGAAAACTAATATCGTCGGCTCAACGAAAATGCGAATTAAAATTCAAACATCAATAAAGGCCCCAATCTTGTCCTTTTTGTTTAGGCGCTTCTGCAGAGGAGTTTTATAAACCAGGCTCTGGCTATGATGTTTTATGGATTCGCCATTGCCGGTCCTGAAAGCATTTATACACTAACGGTTGGTTATACCTCAGTCTTTTGGTAATTTGTACGCTTAGTGGCGTTGCAGACGCTTTGATTGGTTGCTACAAGTAAAGTGGGCACTCTCTCCAAACGAGCTCCAGAGTGGGGGTAGCTATGTTAAGAGGTAACGTTAGTTTTCGATGGATTATTCGACAAGTTTCATAATTCGTGCACTCTGCAAAACGAAACGCTAACAAATACATTGACTAACCTTACATTACGCAATTATTTTTAAACACTACCGTAGGTGTTTTTTATATTTTAAGAACATTAATTCCTTTCATCCAGGAAATTTCAGATTCAATAAATCTGAGACTTGTTTTGATTAGTCGGTCCGTTTTGTCCCTGGGAGATTTAGATACAAACCTCGCCTTAGAATTATTAAAGTCCAAAGTATGTTTTTCATCAAAGTCTTTTTCTTTATCTGAAAAAAATGAAACAACATTATTTTTCACGGTCCATTTTCCTTTACCGTATTTATTTTTTTCGGGTGGAACCCCTAGTTTAATTTTTGAATAGTAATGGAAGAAGAAAGTCCCGTCTTGATCTAAAGTCAATTGATACTCAAATAAGTGATCTCCTTCTTTACCAAGAGTAAGATTATAATCACCAACCAACTGATTTGATTGAGCGAATGAGGCCAGGTTTGAAATCAAAAGAAAAGCAGTGATAATTAGTTTCATCGGGTTGTTTTTATGATTTAAAGGTTCTCTCAACTCTAATAGTCTTACAACTAATGAATACGAATGTTTTTAGCTAAACGAAAATACGAATAAAAACAGTAATTATAATTAGTTTGCAAATAAATAGAATCAGATACTAGAATTTTTTTGTAATTCTTCCTTTCCGGCTTTTATTCAAAAAGTTAAGAGAAACAAAACGATGGTGAATCTTTTTATGTGGATTTCCTGGGATAAGGATTTTTTGACTTTGAGCAATCCGCAGTCATTCTGAAAAACCACTCGATAAAATAAAAAAGTCGGGAGGAATTTTAGGCCTCCCAACGTATCTAAATGCCTTTAACAAAATCTAAAAAGACCTTTTTATGAAGCTCAAGATCCATATTAGGGGAAAGTGATGCACGTACAATATAATCTTTGTCGCCCTCTTTAGTTGTCCCTTGAGTAGATGTAGCAGGTATTGTCCAATAACATCCTTTTAACTGCCCATAACTTACGCAGAACTTACTTTCATTTGGAATTTCTGTAATCATTAAATGGATTAACTTAAGATTTAACGCCCTTTTATACGCTTCTCTTTCTTCATCAGTATTCCCTTTAGTGGGAAGATCTAATGAAAAAACGGATGGGGTAAATCCTTGATTTGCAAGTTCGTCTGAAACAAAGTTGATTTTCGCTGTCGGTAAAGCCTCGTGGATGAAGTTTACAAATTCACGTGTGTTCTTGTAAGCATCAATTATTCTTTGATTCATTGAAGGCAATTGTTTTGCTAGTATCTCATATTGAAGATCTGTAGCCTCATTATCGCAAAGGCTTAGATGCATTTCAATTTTTTCCATCAAAGCTTGCGTTTTGTTATTTCCTACACAGTAGCCGGCAGTACATTGCCCGCCACTTGGAAATTTCGATCCACTGGCAAATGAAATAGTTCGAACCGTTGAAAGAATTTCGCCTTCACCTAAAAAGTGTACATTAGGACAAAATGTCTGATCTAAAATAAAAACTGGATCTATCGCAATTTCCGCAGTTTCAGTTTTACGCACTTTACTTAAAACTTCTTTTAATTGTTTAAGATCTGGAACTTCGACTCTGGGGTTTGTCGGAATTTCAGCGATGATATAAGAAACAGCACCTATTCGCGCCATTTGATCTAAAATCAGATCGATACTTTGAACCATGTCGTTATCACCGTCAACCGGCAAATCCACCACTTCCACATTGTCAATGCAGGCAGCAACTCGTCTTGCCTGGTCGTTTGTTCCACCATAACAATTTGGGGGAACGATAAATTTGATTGGCTTTCCTTTATGTTCTTCCACAGCATCGTGAATTAGCCCCATCATGATCGCATATTGAATAGATAGCCCGCTGGAACCAACTAGTGGCTTCGTAGTTGTGCCCGTAACGCCTTTGATTGAATCTAACACCAGTGTTTTGTTTGTCTCAACATTGCTTTTCTCGGTATCAAAAGAAGATTGCTCTATTAGCGACTTTAAGGCCACAAGACAGTCGGATGGCGTCATGGCAATGCTCTCTCTTCGTCTTACATGCTGAATTTCTGAAATATAACTTTCGTTTTGTTCCCCATTCACTAATAAAATACTTCCAAGGGAAGAATGAACATTGATAAAAAAGTCAATATTTGGATTGAGATCAATAGTACTAATTTTATCTTGTTGCGAAATGAAAACGGTACTGCCGTCAAACGCGGATATGGCTGACGCGTTCTCCACTTTCTTTAATTCAAATTTATAACCATAAATACGCTTTAGCAATTCAGCGTCAAAAGAGTCTGGTAATTCGCCTATATAATTGATTTGGGTATTTTTATTATCGAATGAATTTTTTCTCAGGATTGCCAAAACTGGAATCGTCTTTGATGAAAAACTGATCACATTTTCTGGTTTTAGATGATGCTCGTTGGCAATTCCCCACTCCAGAACACAAGATAATGGATGTCCTAACCGAATATAGTCGTAAGCAGTAGGTAATTCATTGAGTGCTGATGATTCAGAGTTATTGTCATTGAATAAGATTTCAAACTGATCTAAAAATTGAGTTTTGGCCAATTTTTCATCATAAATATCTAGTCGATGGGTTGTTGTATTCAACCAGCCAGTAGGCATGTTTTTTAATACATTTTTAATATAATTTATCATTTTATTCTCTTTCATTATTTTCATATTTAGATAGACTGGCAAGATACATTAATTAGATATGTTTTAAAAGCGTTACCGGAGGTTTTGTTATCGCTGTGGCTAATGTCTGACTGGTTTGATATATGCTTCACCAATTAAACCACTCTACCACCAAACAATAAAAAAAGACAAATAAGTTCCCTTATATTTTTGCCAGCACAATGAAGCTTGTTTTTCTTTCATGCTTGTGTGAATTTGATTTTCCACCCCTTGATAATGGGTCCAGACTTCATTTTCAGCAGCATCCATTCCCCATTCCTTTTTTGAAGGCAAATAATAGGACTTTTCAGAATTATCATGGTTGATAAATGTCTGGAAATTTAAATAATATCCCTTAATGGCTTTCTCGTAAGCGGGCGATAATTTTGTTTTAAATTCGTAAGGGATAAACAATGAAACTAAGAGACATAAGGCTTGAGAAACAGT
>JBLIHD010000089.1:0-7169 GCA_047636335.1 Flavobacterium sp. | reverse complement strand
GACCAGGAGAAATTGAATCAATACACTAAGTTTCTGTACCATCACTTTCAAAACTTGCCAAATTTGGCCGAGAAAGAAGACGATCAGAGTTATGATGAGCCAAATAGTTTCGAGGTCATTTCAGCACAAGTCGATAAATATTCTGTGTCTTCCGAAAACATTAGTAGAAGACAAGTTTTGATTTTTGAAGAAGTTTTGGATTTTATTGAAAATAAAATGGACACCACTTTACCGTCGGATTATGAATTACCCTCTAATCTAATGACGAAAACCGGAGACACATTCGGACCCAAAATTGGAGTAAGAATGGATTGGTTTAAAAATAAAATGGGATATGTTTTTGATGAGTTTTATTCAGGAATACTTGCCGCCCCCGAAAACTTGGTTCATGTTACTTGTTCCGGTTATTCTTCACCAAGTGTTGCGCAACAAGCAGTAATAAAGAGAAATTGGGAAACAACCCAAGTTACACATTCTTACCAAATGGGATGTTATGGCGCTTTCCCCGCCATTCGTACTGCAAGTAGCTTAATAAGCGGAAGTTTAGAAAACGGAAGAGCTGATGTGGTTCATACGGAACTTTTATCTGCCCACTTAAATTTAACTGAATTCTCTATTGCAAACACAATGATTTGTTCACTTTTTGCAGACGGTTTTATTGGGTATTCTTTATACGAAGAAGACGTTTTTATGAACGATGCTGACATATTAGAGAAAAAAGGATTGCGAATTTTAGCTTCTCACGAAGTCATTATTCCCGATTCTTTGGAGGATATGTCGTGGGAGTTGGGGGAATATAATTTTTTAATGACACTATCTAAAAGGGTTCCTGTTTTTATTCGTAAAAATATCAAATCCTTTCTAACTGTACTGTGCGATAAAGTGGATATCGATCTGGAAGACGAGAAGGGAAATATGCATTTTGCGATACACCCCGGCGGGCCAAAAATCATAGATTATGTGGTTGCTGCAGTCGGGATTTCCAAAGACCAGGCAAGATGGTCTTACGATGTATTAAATCGCCTTGGGAATATGTCTTCTGCCACTGTACCCCATATATTTAATGAGATAATAAATGATCCAACAATCGCACCTGGAACAAAGGTGGTTGCTATGGCCTTTGGACCGGGACTTACTGCAACCGGTCTGCTTCTTGAGAAGATTTAATATCAATAAATTAATATTACTAGCCTCGCTCGTTTTCATATGCTGAGAGAATATATACCATTATGAGTTGTGAAATTCACTAAGATTCACAGCTCATAATTTTTTTTGCTATAATAATTCACCATTAAATTTACAAACTTACTGTAGCTCTCTATTCCATCTTTTTGTTGATTTAGTTTTAGAAAGTTATCGTAAAAAAGATGAAAGCCTGTTTGTAACACGGTTTCATATTTTGCGCTAAAGTCTCTACTTTCCTGATAGTTTTTTAAAATCCCGGGATGGACGGTTTTTAGCAGTTGGTCGAAAATTGGTCTATTTCGCATTTGCCAATTACCTAAGCAATAACGCAAGGCAAAACTGTATCCTGAATATTGAAAGTACAAATTGTCATTCTTTACCGAGGCCAGGAATCCAATAAAATTGCATTCGGTTTCACTGGCAAAGCCCAATTGGTGAGCCATTTCATGGCAAGTTGTAGTTGGGGAATTATACATTGGACCTAGATAATTGACTTGTGCCTCATTAGTGAAAGGGTTTAGATATCCGGCAAATCCCATATAAGTCAAGGGCAGGCTGATGAGTGATTTTTTTACGCTCAAATGCGTATAAGAAAAGAAAGGGTAGCTGTCGGCTAAATTGTTATAACCATTCAAATTCATTTGGAATGTCTTTTCCTGTGAGTAGGGGAACACCACTTTTACACTGTCATTCTTTGCTATTTGACTTTGGATAGCATTAGTTTTTGCAATTAGTTTTTTGGTGAAGTGAAGCAACTGCTCATCTGAATACTCCCTTTCGATTGTCATCTTTTCAAAAAGCGGTTGGCGATAATAGTTCATAGCCCAAAGCAAATGAAACATAAAGTAAAAAATGGACGCAAAACTTAGAATATGTATTGCATTATTCTTCCAATTCAGTTTCCAAGTTTTTCTTTTATTCCAGAGCCATCTCAATATAAAGAAGATTAAAATAAAATAGATGAAATCGCCTACAGAAAAAGGAATGCTCCCAAAAACAGTTCTTAAAAATGAAACGATATAAGGATACAATCCGTTACTGTAATATCGCTCCACGTACAAAGGAAAAAAAGAAATGACTTGAAGAACAATTATTTGTGCAAAAAGAAAGAGGGGAAGAATGTGTTTTTGTTTCACGGCAATGATTTTGAAAACCTAAAGGTAATTACAATATCAATAAGTACCGAAAAAGAGTTTAAACTTTGTAACTTTGAATTTTAAAAATAATAAACTTCAAATATAAATAAATGAGTCAAGAAATAAGAAATTTAGAGCCCAAAGTACTTTGGAATAAGTTTGCCGATTTAAATGCCGTGCCTCGACCTTCCAAAAAAGAGGAACGAGTAATCGAGTTTATGAAAAATTTCGGAAATAACCTTGGACTAGAAACTTTTGAAGACGAAATTCGTAATGTCATTATTCGCAAGCCCGCCACTCCAGGGATGGAAGATCGCAAAGCCATTGTAATGCAAGGGCATTTGGATATGGTACACCAAAAAAATTCCGATACCGTTTTTGATTTCGATACTCAAGGAATCGATATGTACACCGATGGAGACTGGGTTCGAGCCAGGGGAACAACTCTTGGTGCTGATAACGGTCTTGGAGTTGCCGCAATTATGGCAATTTTAGAAAGCAAGGATATTCCGCATCCTGCTATTGAAGCACTGTTCACTATCGATGAGGAAACCGGTATGACAGGGGCGTTAAATCTTAAAGGGGGAATTCTTCAAGGTCAAATTCTGTTAAATTTAGATACGGAAGAAGATGATGAAATCGATATTGGCTGCGCTGGAGGCATTGATGTTACCGCAACAGCGGAATACGATGAAGAGGCAACTCCAGAAGGTTCAGTAGGCTATAAGATTACTGTAAAAGGATTAAAAGGGGGGCATTCAGGAATGGATATTCACAAAGGTTTAGGTAATGCAAATAAAATCATGAACCGTTTGTTATTTGATAGTTTTGATAATTTTGGATTACAGATTTCCGAAATTCATGGAGGAAGTTTACGTAATGCAATTCCAAGAGAAAGTGTCGCTAAAGTTATAATTGCTGAAGTGTATGATGAAGCATTTGTTTACGATATGCAGCAAATTGTAAACGATATCAAAACTGAGTTAAGTACTACTGAGGCAAATCTAGAGGTTGTTTTTGAAAAATTAGATGCAGCTCCAGCTAAAATAATGCCTTCTATTGCCCAGTTTTATTTCGTTAGGGCGATGTATGCTGCCCATAACGGGGTTTATACTATGAGTGCTGACTTTGGTGATCTAGTGGAAACTTCCAACAATATTGCAAAAGTGGTGTTAGGGGACGGGAATCTTACGGTTCAATGCTTAACGCGTTCTTCTGTAGAAACGGCTAAATTTGATTTGGCAAACAGTTTGCGTTCGGCTTTTGAGCTAATGGGATGTGAAGTGGAACTTTCAGGGTCTTATCCAGGTTGGACTCCTAATGCTGAATCAGAAATATTAGACGTTCTGGTTCCTCTTTATGAAAAACAAAATGGAGAAAAACCTAGAGTGGTCGCCTGTCACGCAGGATTGGAGTGCGGCATATTAGGGACTAATTATCCGGATATGGATATGATTTCTTTTGGGCCTACCATTCAAGGGCCACATTCACCGGACGAAAGAGCCAGTATTTCCTCTTCTCAAAAATTTTGGAAATTTTTATTAGAAATTTTAGAAAATATTCCCGTGAAATAGTAGAGAGATATTAGATATGAAAATAAGTAACCCTCGTTTATCAATAAACGAGGGTTTGTTATTTTAAAGAAATTAGTCTCTTTTAGGAGCGTTCTTCTTTTCTCTTTTTTCGTCTTTTTTTTCTTTAGCCGTTTTAAGAGGCTCTTTCTTTGCGGTTTTCTTCGCGTCTTGACTTTTTGCCATGATATAAGTATTAAGGTTTTCTATTGTACTGTAAGTAAATGTATATAATATTTTTATTTGTTTTAAATTTTATTTGAGAAAATCACCATCTATGATCAGTAATTCGACTCCGTTTACTGATATGGAACGATGCGAGCTTGAGTTATTAGAAATGACATAACTCATTCCGTCCGAAAGGTTCAGTTCTTCCCCCTGATTTCACTTGCGTTGATCATATGTCCTTTATGGCAATGGACAATCTGTTCTTTTTTGCCCTAATGGTCTGTCAGACAATTTTATGAATAAGTGACTGTTCGAATTCTGATTCCGCCCGATTGTATGGTTTGAGAGGTGGCTGTACCCGTTTCTGCCGGATACTCTGGTTGCCCTATTTTGTCCCAATTAATGGTTTAGAAAGTTATGTCCAACATAATATTAATTAAAGCTTAAATTCGTTTTTTTTAAATGAAATCCTCAATTACGGTCATAATTGAGGATTATATATTTTTGCCTGCTTAAAAGCAGAAGCAGTCGATTCAGTCCGTTTATCTTTTCTTTAAAATTTTGTACTCTTCATAGCAGCCACTTATGGCATCCATGATTTGCAAATCATTTGCCGTTTTTATGAAAGATTCTGAGTAACTGCAACGCTGTAATATTTCGGCAATTTCTTTTTTCTCGACTCCGAGTAGTACCGCTATCGTTTCCCTATCAAACCTGGATGCCAAAAGATTTCGAACAGTGTCGTCTTTCTTCATTTCTCTTAGTTTTTTAAGTTCCTTAGGATTGTTTCCGAAGAAATTATAAAGCATGTCTGCCGGATTGAAAATAGAGCCCAGGACTTTTCCGAAAGCATTTGGAGAATATTCGCCAGCTTCATATCCGTGCGTTAACCCGGAAATGCTGTAGCGATAGTTTTCATTTGTTGGAATTGTTTTTGAATCAACCTCTAGGTAGCCGGTTAAGTTAAAAGGTCTGATTACGACTTCCTCCAGTGCAATGGCTTTTTCCGTAAGAAATATTTTGGCAACTTTATTTTTTATCCAGTCATTGGTCACTTTAACTCTTAGTGATTGAAACCCTAAAAAGGAAAGATGTAGCGTGTCGGTTGGCTGCACGTCGATTTCAAAATAACCTTGTGAATCCGTTCTTGCTCCCCTTACTTTATTGATGTTGATTATATTGACATTGATCAGGGGCGATTTAGTGTCGTCGTTATATATGAAACCGGATACTTTTTGGGAAGGAACTATGTCCTGTGCCGATGCGGTGGCGGATAGTATTAAAAAAAAAAGGACTACAAAATATTTCATAAACTGGTTTAAAACTTTAAAAGTAATAAAACAGGATTGAATATTTTGTAGTCCCTTATATTATTATAAGAAAATTAACAATAAATGTTAGTCTTTTCTTGGTCTTCTAGGTCTAGATGAGTCACTAGAACTTTCAGAACGTCTAGGAGCTCTATCTGAAGATCCTTCTCCTCTTGAACCTGAGCTTCTTCCGCCAAATCCACCTTCTCTTGGAGCTGAACTTCTTCCGCCGAAACCACCTTCTCTTGGAGCCGAGTTTCTGTCGCTTCTAAAACCGCCTGAACCTTCTCTTCTTGGAGCAAAGCTACCTTCTCTTCTTGGAGCAGAACTTCTTCCACCACCACCAGAACTTCTTCCGTTATGGTCACGCCTTCCACCGCCATCATTTTTAGAGATTTCAACATTGATACGACGTCCTTCTAGTTGTACGTTGTTCAATATTTCCATTACTTTGTCTGTGTGTTCCGGATCTGTGTTAAAGAAAGAAAACCCTTCTTTTACGTCTACTTTGAAAACATCATCGCGACCTAAGTCCAATGTTTCTTTCAGGTAGTCTTTTAATGACATCCAATCAAAGTTATCTCTAGAACCTATGTTCACAAAGTATCTTGTTGCACCGCCATTATTATTTTCTCTTGGAGCGCCATCTCTATCGTCACGATCACGTCTTTCGGAGTTCGATTGATTTGAGATGTCTCTAGTTTTTTTGTAATAGTTGATAAAACGATTAAATTCTACCGAAACTATTTTCTTTATTAACTCTTCTTTTGACAAGTCTTCAAGAACATTGTTTATTGCAGGAAGATAGCTGTCAATTTCATGATCAACTTCTACGGTTTTAATTTTATTGGCTAAGTGCAATAATTGTATTTCGCAGATTTCGATTCCGGAAGGAACTGTTTTCTCTTCAAATTTTTGTTTGATGATTCTTTCGATAGAAGAAATCTTACGCAATTCACTTTTAGTCACAATTACTATAGAAGTACCTAATTTACCGGCACGACCAGTACGACCTGAACGGTGGGTATAAGTTTCTATTTCGTCAGGAAGTTGATAATTTACTACGTGAGTAATATTGTCAACGTCAATTCCACGTGCCGCAACATCAGTAGCTACAAGCATTTGGATTTGTCTTCCTCTAAAAGACTTCATTACACCGTCACGTTGCGCTTGAGATAAATCTCCGTGTAATGCAGCAGCGCTGTACCCGTCTTCCACTAATTTTTCGGCAACTGCCTGTGTATCCCTTTTGGTACGACAGAAAACTACAGAAAATATATCTGGATTAGAATCTGCTAAACGTTTCAAAGCTTCATAACGGTCACGTGCGTTTACAAGGTAAAACTCATGCGAAACCGTTGCAGAACCTGAATTTTTAGCTCCTACAGTAATTTCAATAGGGTCTTTCATGAATTGTTTACCAATTCTAGCAACCTCTGCAGGCATTGTAGCCGAGAATAACCATGTGCTTTTTTCGTCTGGAGTAGTTGAAAGGATGTTTACGATGTCTTCGTAGAATCCCATATTCAACATTTCGTCAGCCTCATCTAGAATACAATAGTCAATTTGAGAAATGTTTACCAATCCTCTATTGATCATGTCTTGCATTCTTCCTGGAGTTGCCACAATGATTTGTGCGCCTCTCTTAATGTCTCTTGCTTGGTCTGTTATGCTAGCTCCACCGTAAACTGCTACCACATTAATACCTTTTTCGTATTTAGAGTAGTTTTTAATTTCGTTGGTGATCTGCAAACAAAGTTCGCGTGTTGGAGATAAAATTAATGCTTGAGTATTTCTGT
>JBLIHD010000088.1:0-7183 GCA_047636335.1 Flavobacterium sp. | reverse complement strand
TTGGAGCAAGTGGAGGTTAAAGCCGGTGATTCATTTGATGCAGATTTTGCTGAGGCAATCACACAAATTCCCGCTCCATCAGCTAAGATGAAAGGAAAAATTGTAGATGTTCTCGAAAAAGGATACAAATTAGGCGACAAAATCATTCGTTTTCCAAAAGTTGTTATTGGGCAATAGTTGATTCGCGATTCGTCGCGCCCAATTAATATATGAGACGCGATAAATAACGTCTGTACCGGTAATGCGATTGGTCGCAGTTGTGCCATTCAAAAATATAAAAATGAAAAAAGATTTTTACGAGATATTAGGTATTTCAAAAAGTGCAGATGCTGCAGAAATAAAGAAAGCCTACAGAAAGAAAGCATTAGAACATCATCCTGACAAAAACCCTGACGACAAATCGGCAGAAGAAAAGTTCAAAGTAGCCGCAGAGGCTTATGAGGTTTTAAGTGATCCGAACAAGAAAGCGAAGTACGATCAATATGGTCATCAAGCTTTTGACGGTTCCGGAGGTTTTGGCGGAGGCGGTCAAGGCGGTCACGGCGGAATGAACATGGATGACATTTTCAGTCAGTTTGGAGATATTTTCGGCAGCGCTTTTGGTGGCGGTGGCGGAGGTGGATTTGGCGGCGGGGGTGGCGGTCAACGCAGAACCAAAGGAAGTAATCTTCGTATCAAGGTGAAATTGACTCTTGAAGAAGTCGCAAATGGAGTTGAGAAAAAGGTAAAAGTAAAACGTAAGGTTCAAGCGCCAGGAGTTTCTTATAGAACTTGTTCCACTTGTAATGGTCAAGGCCAAGTGATGCGAGTGACTAACACGATTCTTGGGAGAATGCAATCGGCTTCCACATGTCCCACTTGTGGTGGTTCCGGGCAGATTTTAGATAAAAAACCAGCTGAAGCAGATTCGCAAGGGATGATTACTGAGGACGATACCGTTTCTATAAAAATTCCTGCAGGTGTGGTTGACGGGATGCAATTAAAAGTTTCCAACAAAGGGAATGATGCTGCGGGGAACAGTATTCCTGGAGATTTGATCGTAGCGATCGAAGAGTTAGAGCACGAATTCCTCAAACGTGAAGGAGAGAATTTGCATTATGATTTATATATCAGTTTTTCTGAAGCGGTTCTTGGAATATCAAAAGATATCGAAGCCGTAAACGGAAAAGTTAGAATCAAACTTGATGAAGGAATCCAATCCGGTAAAATCCTAAGATTAAAAGGAAAAGGAATTCCAAACATAAACGGTTACGGGAATGGTGATTTGTTGGTACATGTCAACGTGTGGACCCCAAAGGCCTTAAACAAGGATCAAAGACAATTTTTCGAAAAGAATCTGACGGATGAAAATTTCATTCCAAATCCTGAAAAATCAGACAAATCATTTTTTGAGAAAGTAAAAGATATGTTTTCGTAATTTTTAGAAAGAATAAAAATTCAAAATAAGTTTCCCACCCTTGTGAAAATAAGGGTGGGTTTTTTTATGTAACAATTATATCTATTTCGATACTAATTATTTACTTTTACACAAATTTAAAATTCAGTATGAGTACCCTACTTGAAGTCAATAAAGTCGTGAAGCAATATGGTGATTACGTGGCGCTTAACGAAGTTTCGTTAACCGTGCCTAAGGGCAGCATTTACGGCCTTTTGGGTCCCAACGGGGCCGGTAAAACATCACTGATCCGAATAATAAATCAAATCACTTTACCCGATAGTGGCAAAATCATCCTTGACGGCGAGAAATTGCAACCCAAGCATGTTCAATACATTGGATATCTTCCTGAAGAAAGGGGTTTGTACAACAGCATGAAAGTGGGGGAACAATGTCTGTATTTGGCCCAAATGAAAGGCTTGTCCAAAGCCGAAGCCATAAAACAATTGAACTATTGGTTTGAGAGATTAGAAATTCAAGGCTGGTGGAACAAGAAAATACAGGAACTATCCAAAGGAATGGCCCAGAAAATCCAGTTTGTCGTTTGTGTGCTTCACAAGCCGAAATTGTTGATTTTTGACGAGCCTTTCTCTGGTTTCGATCCCGTGAACGCCAACATCATAAAAGATGAAATTTTGGCTTTGAGAGACGAAGGGGCCACCATAATTTTCTCTACGCACCGTATGGAAAGCGTCGAAGAATTGTGTGACCATATCGCCTTGATCCATAAGTCGAATAAACTGATAGAGGGAAAATTGGATGACGTTAAAAGAAACTTCAAAACAAATAGCTTTGAAGTTGGGATTATATCAGATAATGTGGAAGGCCTGATGTACGACATCACGCAAAAATTCACTGTCGGCCCGGCGAATTTCAAGTCGCTGAGCAACGAACTGAAACTCGAAATCCAACTGGGGAACGCTATGCCGAATGAATTACTGAATGTTCTGACACAGCGCGGGCAAGTAACCCATTTTGTGGAAAAAATACCAAGCGTAAATGATATTTTTATCCAAACCGTAAGCGAAAAGTAAATTATAATTTATAACTCCAATGAGTATTATTACATTAATCATAAAAAGAGAATTTATTGCCAAAGTGCGTAATAAATCTTTTATCGTTATGACCTTTTTAAGTCCATTACTTTTTGTTGGAATTGCCGCGTTTGTGGGGTATTTAAGTTCAATGAAAGCGGATACCAAACGGATCGCCATTCATGACGAATCTGGTTTGTTTGTCGAAGAGTTTGTTTCCAAAAACACTGATAAAAGCGAATATAAATACATTGACTTATCGCTGATTGATACACAGTTCCTCAAAGACAGCATCACAAATGAAAGTTATGAGGGATTGCTTTTGATTCCCAAAACGACTAATATAGCAGATCTGGAAAGTAATATCCAATTCATATCTAATGACAGTCCCAGCATTTCATTTATCGAAAACGTGCAGGGTATAATTGCAAAGGAAATCACGAATATTAACCTTGAAGAGGCAGATTTGGATACCGAGGCAATTAAAACTGCCCAGTCTAAGGTAAACATAAGTCTTGCCAAAGCTTCGGGGGAGCAAAGTGTAAAAGGGCTCAACGAAATTAAAATTGCCATTGGTGGCGGATTTGGTTATTTGATCATGATGTTCATCATTATCTACGGGAACATGGTTATGCGAAGTGTGATTGAAGAAAAAACCAATCGAATCATAGAAATAATTATTTCTTCGGTAAAACCATTTCAATTGATGATCGGTAAAATCGTTGGGACATCCTTAGCCGGAATCCTGCAGTTCTTTATATGGGCTTTAATAGGGCTTTCACTGATGTTTGCCGCTTCGCTGTTCTTTGGCGTAAACCTGGGCCCAACTGCCAAAGTTCCGCCGGAATTGATGCAACAGGCGCAGAATGAATTTGCCAGTACCGCCCAAATGTATATCAAAGAGTTGTGGAACTTGCCTATAGCGAGTATTCTTATCGGTTTCATCGTTTATTTTATAGGAGGTTACTTTCTATACAGTTCTTTTTACGCCGCAATTGGAGCCGCTGTTGATAATCAAACGGACTCGCAGCAGTTTTTATTACCTATCATTATGCCGCTGGTTTTGAGTGTTTATGTTGGTTTTTTCAGCGTAATGAATGACCCGAATGGCACATTAGCAATAGTTTTTTCGATGATTCCGCTTACATCACCCATAGTGATGTTGATGCGAATTCCGTTTGGCGTACCTTTGTGGCAAATTGCAATATCGGTCACTTTATTATTTGCGACTTTCTTTTCGGTGGTTTGGTTTGCCGCTAAAATATACCGGGTTGGGATATTGATGTACGGTAAAAAGCCCACATGGAAAGAGTTGTACAAATGGCTTAAATATTAATACGTTGTTCGTAGAAAAACAATTTGGAGCGAGTGGCTTGGTTTTTGTTTGTAAAGAAGGTACCTGCTCTCCCTTTTATCTCTGCACTACCCTACGAGGATATCGGTTCCATAAGGGCTAAAAAGTAGATGCCGTATATTTGCAATCAGAAAATTGCAGACGGTCACATTAACTATTAAATATAAAATCTAGATGCCAAAAATATTAATCATAGAAGACGAAGCCGCGATTCGAAGAGTGCTTTCCAAAATACTTTCTGAAGAAAATGATAGCTATCAGGTGGAAGATGCTGAGGACGGTGCCGCGGGTTATGAAAAAATAAAAAATAACGACTACGATTTAGTTTTGTGCGATATAAAAATGCCAAAAATGGATGGTGTTGAATTACTTGAAGCGGTAAAAAAAATAAAACCGGAAATTCCTATCGTCATGATTTCTGGTCACGGGGATATGGAAACGGCCATAAATACCATGCGTATGGGGGCTTTTGATTACATTTCAAAACCACCAGATTTAAACCGTTTGTTGAATACGGTAAGAAACGCATTGGACAAAAAACAACTTGTTTCAGAAAACAAGATTTTAAAGAAGAAAGTCAGCAAAAACTATGAGATAATAGGGGACAGTGAAGCGATTAATCAGATCAAAGTGATGATTGATAAGGTAGCCCAAACTGAAGCTCGAGTCCTGATAACGGGACCCAATGGAACCGGAAAAGAATTGGTGGCGCATCAGTTGCATGAAAAAAGCGAACGTGCTAACTTTCCGTTAATCGAAGTGAATTGTGCTGCAATTCCAAGCGAATTGATAGAAAGCGAACTATTTGGTCACGTTAAAGGAGCGTTTACTTCTGCGGTGAAAGACCGAGCGGGTAAATTTGAAGCTGCGGATAAAGGGACTGTTTTTTTGGATGAAATTGGAGATATGAGTCTTTCGGCTCAGGCGAAAGTTTTGCGCGTGCTGCAAGAAAGCATGATTAGCAGAGTAGGTGCAGATAAAGATATAAAAGTGGACGTTCGTGTGGTTGCGGCTACCAACAAGGATTTGAAAACGGAAATTGCCGAAGGGCGTTTCCGCGAGGATTTGTATCATCGTTTGGCCGTTATATTGATAAAAGTTCCTTCGTTAAATGAAAGACGCGACGATATCCCGTTGTTAATTTCCCATTTTACAGACAAAATTGCTTCGGAGCAAGGGAATGCAAAAAAGAAATTTTCTAAAGATGCCGTCAAATTATTGCAGGAATACGATTGGACAGGAAACATTCGTGAATTGCGAAACGTGGTAGAACGTTTAATTATTCTTGGAGGAAGTGAAATTTCCGAGAATGATGTGAAGTTGTTTGCATCTAAATAAAAGAAATCTTGCACATAGATCTCTCAAAGAACCACAAAGTGAATTTTAAAGAAACTATTTGTGAAATTTTTTTCTTTGCGAATCTTGGTGTAAAAACAATAAAAATAATGATTTAAAAATTCATTGATTCAAGGATTTGACATCTGTTTCAATCTTTCAATCTCTTCATTTTTTAATCTTTCAATCATAAGAAATGAAATTAAAAAAATTAAACGAAAAGCTAAAAGAAGCATTAATTGAAAATGGTTTAACGGAAGCCAATATAATGCAAAAGGAAACTTTTTCGGCTTTAAAAAGCGGTGCGGACTGCATTATCACGGCGCCAAAGGGGAGTGGTAAAACAACAACTATCGTAATCAACGTGATTCAGCAGTTGGTTTGTGAGGGAGAGCAATCTCCGCGCGCTTTGATTATTGTCGAAGACAAAGCCAAGGTGTTGGAAATGGAAGAACTTTTCGAAAAGTATGGAAGATATACGAATATGACCGTTTATGGAGTACATGACAAAGGGGATATGGAATACGATAAAAATTTCATTTCGGGCGGAATTGATGTTTTGATTGGAACCCCTAATAAGTTGAGCGAGATGTTTACTATGGCCGGTTTTAATGTGAACAGGCTTAAAATGTTTATTCTTGATGACGCGGATCCAATTTTGAGATTGCGTCATGAAACTAAAATTATGCGTATTTCGAACAGTATTGCTAAGACGCAGCGTATTATATTTTCGGAACAACTGACGGACAGAATAAATACGCTCGCCGAGAAAATGTTGCTGGAACCTTTCCTGTTTGAAATAGAGGAAGACGAGGACGAGGACGAGAATGGCGAGGACGAAAAATAACATAAAATAAAATAAAGATGGGATTAATGAAAGTGTTTTCGGGAAGCGAAATTTTAGCTTTGGCTTTAAAAGAGAAAATTGAAGCTATAGGTGTGGATGTGGTGAAGAAGGACAACATACAATCAGCACGATTGGCGGGTTTTGGAAGTTCGGGATCGGCTGTTGAACTGTTTGTTCAAGAAACGGAGTTTTCAAAAGTGAACCCCGTTATTGAAGAATTTAGACTGAGTATTTAATACGCGTCTTTCACTTTAAATATAGAACCCTCGATGCTTTTTTGGTATCAGGGTTTTCTTTTTAAAGTCGATTCGAATTATAATTAAAAAAGAACACATGAAATATAAGATGCTGGTCATTGACATGGATGATACCTTGTTGACGGATGACCATAAGATATCGCAAGAGAACAAGGAGATGCTTTTGAAGGCGCAAGAAAAAGGAGTATATGTGATTTTGGCTTCCGGCAGGCCTACGCCGGCAATGACAGCTTATGCCAAAGAGCTGAAAATGGATTCCTATATGATTTCTTATAATGGCGCTGTCATCACCGATTTGAGAGAAGATAAAATCCTCTTTGAACAAACTCTGACCCAAGATCAAATCCACGAATTATATGAATATAGTCTAAAAAGCAAAACGCATATTATCACTTACTTAGACGGGAAAGTGGTGAGTGAAACGAATTCTGAATATATAGACATTGAGCTAAGTATTACGGGATTGGAACATAATAAAGTGTTGGATTTTAAAGCTGCCGTTCAATCGTCTGCCGTAAAATGTATTTTGCTGGAAGAACCAAGCTATTTAAAAGAAGTGGAGAAAGACCTCAAAAAAGCGATGCCTCACTTAAGTATCAGCATGTCAAAACCTTTTTTTCTTGAAGTTGCCCAAAACGGGATAGACAAGGGATCAAGCATCAAATTATTGGCAGAAAAACTGAATATTCATCAAAGTGAAATCATAGCCGTTGGTAATGCGGGTAATGACCTAACGATGATCGAATATGCGGGACTAGGCGTTTGGGTCGATAATGTTACACCCGAACTGCGTGATAAAGCGAATGTTATTGTTGCTTCAAACAATAATCATGGCGTGGCCGAAGTGATCAGAAGATTTATATTGAATTAATTCTTTTTCACTTTTTTCAAACTCAATAAATTCAAGGGATTCATACCCAG
>JBLIHD010000087.1:0-7186 GCA_047636335.1 Flavobacterium sp. | reverse complement strand
CATTGAATGGTTTCCAGATTGGTATAGGGGTTCCAATTTTATTCTCAGGTAATGTTTCAAAATCAAAAGTTGTGCAACTCGAATTGCAAAGCTGGGAACAACAAAAGCAGAATGAAGAGCAAAAACGAGAACAGTTTGTAAACCAAAAAAAGAATGAATTGGCAAAATATCAGGAAGCTATCAATTACTATAATCAATACGGTAAAAAGTTATCGGATGAAATTATCAAAGTGGGGAACTTGAGTTACAAACACGGAGAAATTGACTTCTTTCAATACATCCAAAGTTTAGAAAATGGAACTGCAATTCAGGTAGAGTATCTTGACAATTTACTTCAATTCAATAAGACCCAACTGGATTCACGATATCTTAATTTCTAAAAAATATAAAATGAATAAATCGATATACCTATTAGCCTTGTCACTTGTTTTGTTTTCCTGTAAGGATGCTAAAACAGATGTAGTACCAGTTAAAGACAATAATTTAATTAGCGTTACCACTGATCAATTTAAATATTCCGGAATGGAAATTGCCAATCCAACGCAGCAAGATTTTCAAATAACGGTAAAAACTTCCGGTAAAATAGATGTTCCGCCGCAGAATAGGGCCCAAATAACCACTTTTGTTGGTGGAAACGTCAAATCGACACGGCTGTTGGTTGGAGACAAGGTGACCAAGGGGGAAGTTTTATTGACTTTGGAAAACACGGATTTTCTGGATATCCAAAAAGAGTATCTTGATGTGGCTGAGCAAATTAAATATCTAAAATCAGAATACGAACGTCAGAAAACCCTGTTTGATGAAAAAATAACATCCCAAAAAAACTACTTGAAAGCCGAGAGTGAGTATCTCAGGGCTAAAGGGATGTATCAAAGCCTCAAGGCAAAATTAAAAATGTTGAACATAAACCCTTCGAATGTCGAGCAAGGGAAATTAACATCAGTAATTACAATTTTCTCTCCGATATCCGGTGATGTTGTCATTATGAACGCGAATGTAGGAATGTATGTTGCGCCTTCAGATGTTATGCTGGAAATTATTCAAACCGATCACTTGCACTTAGAACTGAATGTTTTTGAAAAAGACATCTTAAAGGTAAAACAGGAGCAAGACATTAATTTTACCGTCCCGGAAGCCACAAATGAAGTTTTTCATGCCAAAGTGCATCTTGTGGGCAAGTCTATTGAAGGGAACGACAGAACTATCAATGTTCACGGCCATTTAGACGATAATATGAAGCAAAAATTGATAACAGGAATGTTTGTTGAAGCGGCAATTGTCGTTGATTCAAAAAAGGCAATGGCAATTCCTACAGAAGCATTAATAACAGAAAGCAATAAAAACTTCGTGCTTTTATTGGCAGAAGATAAAAACAATAGTTATTTCTTTAAAAAAGTGCCGGTTAAAGTTGGTGAACGATTAGAAAAATTTGTTGAAATTCTTCCAGGGACTCAAATTAATTCTTCATCTAAAATTTTGGTAAAAGGTGTTTTTGATTTGGTTAATTAATATAAAAGTATGGATTTAAGTAAACTGAAAGGCCAACTGCAAACTGAGGTTGACACTGCTTTTTTGTATGAAAGTATCGCTGCCAAACAAACTGATGATAATTTAGTTCTGGTCTTGCAGAGTCTTGGTGAAATTGAAAAAGGACATGCCAGGCATATGCTTGATAAAGTAGTGGGTATGGAACCTGATTATAAAATGCCATTACCATCATCAAGAGCTAAGCTTCATTTAAAATTAGGGAAGGTCTTTGGTTACGGTTCCATAATCAGCGGTTTGTCAGATATCGAAAAACAATTTGCGGTCAATGCCGTAAAAAACAAAATTGAAAGTGGAGAAAAACCAACCGGTTTTGAACACAATCATCTAAAAATAATTGAAGCGGTTAATGATAATACTGCTTTTAATGTTTCAGGAGGTTTTTTATCGAAATTTGAAAGCCGGCATAAATCCGTCGGCGGTAATGCATTGCGAGCCGCTGTTTTGGGTTCTAATGATGGATTGGTTTCCAATATGAGTCTTGTGATGGGTGTTGCGGGAGCGGCAGTATCAAACAATACCATACTATTAACGGGAATTGCAGGGTTAATGGCCGGAGCCATTTCGATGGCCTTGGGGGAATGGTTATCGGTGCAAAGCTCAAGGGAATTAAATCAACGCCAAATTGATTTGGAAACGGAAGAATTGGTAGCTTCTCCGGAAGAAGAAAAAAAAGAGTTGGTTTTATTATATCAGGCAAAAGGAATGAGCATTGAAGAGGCTAAAAAATTGGCCGAAAAGGCATTCGAAAGCCCTGAAACTGCAATAGAAGCCATAATTAAAGAGGAATTGGGAATCGATAAAGATGAATTAGGAGGTTCGGCCTGGGAAGCGGCAATTGCTTCTTTTGTGCTTTTTTCCATAGGCGCAATCATACCTCTTTATCCTTTTATGTTTTTAGATGGGAAAAATGCCATATTATTGAGTGTCGGAAGTAGCGTTATCGGGCTTTTTGGTATCGGTGCCGCCATTACGTTGCTTACGGGGAAAAGCGTAATGTTTTCCGGATTTAGACAAGTATTTTTCGGATTGGCCGCCGCTGCAGTAACCTACGGCATTGGCTCGTTAGTCGGGGTTTCGCTGACTGAATAAAAATAAGTAATAACTGTTCAATGATCAGTTTTGAATATGATTTCATATAATGAGACTAAACTCATTTTTTTTAAACCTTAAACAAATTTATAATATGAACGATGCGCACTTACACCTTTTGGTAAATCACTTTCCGATAATAGTGACTTTTTTGGGATTTGGAATTTTGATAGTTGGAATGTTTTTGAAGAACAATTCGGTAAAAAACACGGCTTATTTCCTGTTCGTTGTTGCCGCTCTTTTTGCCTTGGCCAGCATGGCCACGGGAGAAGGGGCAGAAGAATTGGTTGAAGACATGCCCAATATAGGAAAAGCGATAATCCATGAGCATGAAGAACTGGCTGAGAAATTGGCTTTAGTGTTATATGCAACTGGTCTATTCAGTTTACTGTCATTATATACCTCCATTAAAAAAAACAAATTTGCCAACAAACTGTCTATTGTCACTTTAATTCTTGCCCTGGCCGCTTCGATTTTAGCAATAGGAGTGGGGAATTCTGGTGGGGAAATTCGTCATACGGAAATCAGGGAGGACAGTGTTAATTCAATAATTAAAGACACTGAAGGTATCAAAAACGAAAGTGTGGATGCAAGCGAAAATGATTAAAATCAATTGGCAAATAGTTATTTAACAACAAACTTCTGATAAGTTAAATTTAAAATGCAATTGTAAACAAAATATCACGTATATTTGCACCAGAAATTAAATTTCTAAAACAACAAAACAATTATGTTTACAATACAATTACACCATCATCATTTTCATTATTGCTCTCAGGCGAAGTGTTAATGGTATGCATGTAAATCATCATATTTTAAAACCCGTTTGAGTACATCAAACGGGTTTTTTATTGGCCAATTTTTGTACTCCGACATATTTAACAAGAAAACTAAAAACTAAAAAAATGAGTACATTAAAAATTGCAATTCAAAAATCAGGACGTTTAAACGAAGAAAGTATTCAAATCTTAAAAGATTGCGGAATATCTATTAATAACGGAATTGATCAATTAAAAGCCGAAGCGTCAAACTTTCCTCTAGAAGTTTTATATTTAAGAAACTCAGATATACCACAATACTTGATTGATGGAGTGGTAGATATCGCTATTGTTGGAGATAATTTATTGGTTGAAAAGGGAAAAGAAATCCAAGTGGTTCAAAAACTAGGGTTTTCGAAATGTAAAGTTTCTGTTGCAGTTCCGAAAACATTCGAGTATAATTCAATTCAAGATTTAAATGGACTTCGTGTTGCTACTTCTTATCCTAATACGGTGATTGAATATTTCAATTCTTTTGGTGTGACTGTTGACATTCACCAAATTTCAGGTTCGGTAGAAATTGCTCCTAATATTGGTCTTGCTGATGCGATCGTTGATATTGTTTCTAGCGGAAGTACTTTGTTTAAAAACAATCTAAAGGAAGTAGAAATCATTTATAAAAGTGAAGCTGTATTAGCGGTTTCCCCTAAAGTGACTCCAGATGTTCAAAAATTAATCGATACTTTAAAGTTCAGAATAGAATCGGTATTAAGAGCCCGTAAATCAAAATACATTTTGATGAACGTTCCCAACGAAAAAATTGAGCAAGTAGGAAAAATTCTTCCAGTTCTGCGTAGTTTAACTGTTTTGCCATTAGCACAAGAAGGATGGAGTAGTGTACACTCAGTAATCGATAAAGATACTTTTTGGGATGTAATCGATCAATTGAAAGAGGCTGGAGCCGAAGGAATTTTGATTTGTCCAATTGAAAAAATGGTGCTTTAAACTAAAATCTATTTTGTCATAATTTAGATATTGAACTATTTTTCAACCTTCTAATTTTTGAATCTTTAAATTAAATTAAAATGAATAAAATATACAACCCAAAACCAGAGACATGGTCAGCGATATTGGAGCGACCTACAAAAACGGTTGACGATATCGAACTTACCGTTAAAGAAATTTTTAAAGAAGTTCAGAAAAAAGGTGATGAAGCTGTCGCAAAATATACTTCGATTTTTGACGGTGTGACTTTTGAAAACCTGGAAGTTTCGAATCAAGAAATTGAAACGGCTGTTGCTGCTGTACCAACCGAATTGAAAGAAGCAATTCAATTAGCCAAAAGCAATATAGAAAAATTTCATTCAGCTCAAAAGACAGCTAGAGTAGAAGTAGAAACGGTAGAAGGAGTACAATGCTGGCAAGAGAAAAGACCGATTCAAAAAATTGGATTGTACATACCGGGCGGAACTGCTCCTTTGTTTTCAACGGTTTTGATGCTTGCGGTTCCTGCAAATATTGCTGGTTGTAGAGAAATTATTTTATGTTCACCACCTGATAAAAAAGGAAATATAAACCCAGCTATCCTTTATGCAGCCAATTTGTGTGGTGTTACTAAAATTTTAAAAGTAGGAGGAATTCAAGCGATCGCTGGAATGACCTTTGGAACAGAAACAATTCCGAAAGTATATAAAATCTTTGGACCTGGAAATCAATTTGTTACAGTTGCAAAGCAATTGGCCACTCAGTTTGGCGTAGCTATTGATATGCCGGCGGGACCTTCTGAATTACTTGTTGTTGCTGATGATACTGCTTTTCCGTCATTTGTAGCGTCAGATTTATTGTCGCAAGCAGAACATGGAAGTGATAGTCAAGTGATTTTAGTATCAACTTCAAAGCAACTAATTGACGCTGTTGAAGAGGAAATTCAAATGCAGTTAGAGCAATTGCCTCGAAAAGTGATTGCAGAAAAAGCAATTGCTAATTCGAAGTTGATTTATATCGAAAACGATACGATAGCTTTAGAGTTAATCAACGAATACGGTCCAGAACACTTTATTGTTTGCACTGCCAACGATGATTTTTATATTGACGGGACTGAGAATGCGGGTTCTGTTTTTATAGGAAACTATACTCCGGAAAGTGCTGGAGATTATGCTTCAGGAACCAATCATACTTTACCAACCAACGGTTATGCAAAGAATTATAGTGGTGTAAACTTAGATAGTTTCACCAAATCAATGACTTTTCAGAAAATATCTAAAATCGGAATTCAAAATATTGGAGGCGCCATTGAAATTATGGCAGAAGCCGAAGGTTTACAAGCGCACAAAAATGCCGTTAGCTTACGATTAAAAGCGATTGAAGATGAAAAATAATTTTGATATAAACACTTTAGTGCGTGAAAACGTATTGAAGATGAAACCCTATTCTTCCGCAAGAGACGAATTTGAGGGCTTTGATACGGCAAAAATGATATTTTTGGATGCCAATGAAAATCCTTATCAAACGGGGGTTAATCGCTATCCAGATCCACAACAAAGCAGCGTAAAAGCGGTTTTGGCAAAACAAAGAAACCTGCAAACCAATCAAATTTTGCTTGGAAACGGAAGTGATGAAGTATTGGACATGTTATTCAGGGCTTTTTGCGAACCAAAAGTAGATAATGTAATCACATTGCCGCCCACTTATGGGATGTACGGTGTTTTGGCAAACATTAATGCAGTTGAGAACAGAGAAGTGCTGCTTTCTGTTGATTTTCAACCAAAAGTTGATGCAATTATGGATGCAGTAGATGAAAACACTAAAATGATATTTTTATGTTCCCCCAATAACCCTACCGGTAATTCTTTTTCTGATAAAAGCATAGTTACTATACTTCAGAATTTTAACGGCTTGGTGGTTATTGATGAAGCGTATATTGATTTTTCCAAGAAACAAAGCTGGCTAAATGAACTCGATGAATATCCTAATTTGATCATAACACAAACGCTTTCAAAAGCCTATGGTTTGGCAGGAATTCGCTTGGGGGTTTGTTATGCTTCCAGTGCGGTAATTTCGGTTTTAAATAAAATTAAACCGCCGTATAACGTTAATGAACTGACGCAAAAAAGAGCATTGGAGAGATTGGCGGACAGGGAAAAAATCCAACTGGAAATTGACTCAATTATAACACAAAGAGAGGACTTACTTAAAGCTGTTTATCAAGTGAAATTTGTCTCAAAAATATATCCCACCGAAGCCAACTTTGTGTTGATAAAAGTTGACGATGCTAGCAAACGATACAATGAATTAATAGCTGAAGGGATTGTTATAAGGAACAGGAGTACTCAACCATTATGCGAAAATTGCCTGCGTTTGACTGTTGGAACAGCAGAAGAAAATAAAAAATTAATGGATGCACTATTAGCCATTAGCTAATTTCCAAAAGAAATATAAAATGAAAAAAGTACTTTTTATCGATCGTGATGGAACGATTGTTCTGGAACCAGAGAACTTACAATTGGACAGCCTGGATAAATTAGAGTTTTATCCAAAATCATTTCAATACTTGGCCAAAATTGCCAACGAACTGGATTACGAACTGGTAATGGTGACAAACCAAGACGGTTTGGGAACCACAAGTTTTCCTGAAGATACTTTTTGGCCTACACAAAACTTCATTTTGAGGGCTTTCGAGAATGAAGGAATCCTTTTTGACGATATTTTTGTTGACCGTTCTTTTCCGGAGGACAATGCACCCACACGAAAGCCCAGAACGGGAATGTTGACGAAGTATATCGATAACCCCG
>JBLIHD010000086.1:0-7215 GCA_047636335.1 Flavobacterium sp. | reverse complement strand
GGATTTAAAGGATTACCCGAAATTTGGATCGCAGGAATTTATTGATGTTGCTTACAATTCAGCAGCGGAATCCATTACTTTATTAAAGAATAAAAACGAAATATTACCCTTAAATAAAAGTGAAAAAATATTAGTTACTGGCCCTACCGCAAATAGCATGAAATCACTAAACGGGGGGTGGACTTATACTTGGCAAGGCGAAAACACTGATGTTTTGGCTGCAGACAAATTCACCATTGTGGAAGCTTTACAAAACAAGCTCGGCAAAGCCAATGTTCTTTATACTCAAGGAGCAGATTTGGAAATTGAGGATGAGCTTGAAATTCAAAAAGCGGTCGAGCTCGCTAAAGACGCATCAAAAATAATATTATGCCTGGGCGAAAAAAATTACACAGAGACTCCTGGAGACATCAGTAATTTATTCATCAGCCAATCACAAATAAAGCTAGCTCAAGCTTTGTCAAAATTGAACAAACCTATTGTTTTAGTATTAAATGAAGGACGCCCAAGATTGATAAGTGACTTTGAAGATAAGATGAATGCAGTAATTCAATGTTATTTGCCCGGAAACGAAGGCGCCAGAGCACTAGTCGATATTCTTTATGGTGATGTAAACCCTAGCGGAAGATTGCCATATAACTACCCAAGACACCCTAATTCGTTAGAAAAATACAACCGAAAATACACAGAAAGCTTGGGTGATGAAGAGCAAAATAATGATGCTCAATACGAGAAAAGTTACTCCCCTCAATTTGAATTTGGAACCGGTTTATCCTATACGACTTTTACCTATTCCAATTTAAACATTGACAAATCGGAATTAACCAAAACGGATAGTATCACTGTAACTGTTACCGTCAAAAATACGGGCGGAATTACGGGGAAAGAAGCAGTTTTACTTTATTTATCTGACAAAGTTGCCAGCATAACACCTGAGGTAAAAGCCCTAAAAAGATTTAAAAAAATAAGCCTGTTACCAAATGAAACAAAAACAGTCACTTTCACTTTGAATCAAAAAGACCTACAATTTGTAAACAACGATTTAAAATGGGTTTCAGAAAAGGGAACATTTAAAATCCAAATTGGGACTCTTGCAAAAGAATTCATATTGAAGTAAACTACAGTTCCAGTATATTACAAAAGGGATTGCGAATCAAAATTCGCAATCCCTTTTTGCTTTTTCTAAACAACCCTGTCCTAATCAGTAAACCAAGGTTTGTATGGCATGCGGAGGAATTACAACCGCAGCTTCATTACTGCCAACACATAAGTTATATGCCGCTTCCTTATCGCTTTGATTCATCACCACCGTAATTACTTTTCCACCCTCATTCACAAACGAAGTGGTAAGCAGTTGACTGCGGCTGGAGACGCTACTGATTCTTTTGGCATTCGGTCGGATAAATTTTGAGAAGTGACCAATATAATAATACGAGGGTGTGTATATCAATTCATCAGTTACCGTATTGGCATGAAGGGGAGCGAAACAAAAATTACCCACGTGGTTTGGTCCGCCATTTTGGTCCAACAATATATTCCAGTCTGTCCATGCGACAGAACCGTTATCGAAATCGTTAATCATCGAACGCCCGTAACGTTCCCCATTGGCCCAAAGCTGATATTTATTGGCATCAAATTTCTCCACACAACCTTCTGTAAACATCAACTTTTTTGTTGGATATGCTTCTTGCACTTTTTTCACATTATCAAACATAGGCTCTCCCCCTGTCCAATTTTCATACCAATGAAACCCCATTCCCCAAGCATATCTTGAAGCCTTAGGGTCATCAAAAATGACATTTGCCCTATGATTCATTAAGTCACGATTGTGATCCCAAACGATAATTTTCTTATCCCCTAGTCCTGAGTTCTCAATTGTAGGACCTAGATAGTCTTTAAGGAAGTCTCTTTCCTCTTCAGCAGTATAAATACAAGACTCCCATCTTTGCGTCGCCATAGGTTCATTTTGAATCGTCATCCCCCATATAGGAATTCCTTCTTTCTCGTACGCCTTTATAAACTTAGCATAGTAATTTGCCCAGGACTGATAAAACTCAGGCTTTAATTTCCCGCCTTGCAGCATGCTCCCATTAGTTTTCATAAAAGCAGGAGGACTCCATGGAGAAACATACATCGTTAACTTTCCTGCAACTGCCGTCGCCTGTTTTATCAATGGAATTCGATACTGTCTATCATGATCTATATTGAAGGTTTTCAACTCTCCATCCCCTTCTGCGACATACGTATAACTGTCTGTTGAGAAATCACAACTATGAATTGTAGTCCTAGCTAATGAATAGCCTATTCCATTTGTACTGCTATAATACGCTTGCAAAAACTCTTGCTGCTTTACCTTTGATAATTTGGCAAAAACCTCGGCGCTTGCATCGGTAATAGCGCCGCCTATCCCTACAAAAGTCTGGAAGGTTTTACCAGGGTCAACAAAAACTGAAATTTGGGTTTCTAAAGGTTGTGCTGCTGAAACAAAATTAATTGAGGCTGATCGAGTCAGTTTAAAGTCCGTGTTCTCTGCTGTGGTATAAACAATTATCTCTTTGTTTTTGAAAGCTTTTTCAGAAACTTTTTGTGCACTGTTGTAAAAACAAGAAAGCAGGGCTACAATCAAAATACTCTTTTTCATTTAAATATACTTAGGGTATTATTATACATCCGTTAAATTTTTTTAACGACAAATTCTTCCATTAAGAAAGGCCTTGTCAAACGCTAAAATAGACATTTTATGACCTTATTCAACTAAATAAAATTAGTTGCTCTATAAAATTTGCTGTAATACAGGACATGAAAAAAATACTAGGGCGCAGAGACTTTCTTTTAACACCTAATAAAACTAAAAACGAAGTCGCTTCACTTCTCATTAAACCCAAAGATCTAAAAAAAAATACTCTGATTTTATGGCATCGCTTTATTGGCCTTGCAAAAAAAATAAAAAAAAGACCTTCATGGTGACCGTGAACAAAGACTCCATTTATCATTGCAGCAAGCCCGCTGAAATGCTATTCCATTTAACGAATTACTTGACGCCTATCCAAAAATAAAACTTTTATAGACTGATAAATATCAAATTGCTTTTGTGTAGATTTGGTCAACCCATTTAATAATCAACCATTATGAAAAAAACAACCCTTGCTTTTACTGTATTCACCATTTTACTGCTGCTGGTAAACTGTAAATCAACAGAAAAAAAAGAAGATTTTAGTGTTTTGACAAAAAGCTATTTTGACGATAAAAATGCGCTCGATCCTTTGGGTGCTACGCAAAATGGCCAAAACGAATACAACGACCAGTTGCAATTCGAAATGACAGATAGCTATAGAGAATCACAACTTGCATTTTTTGACAAATACGAAACTGAGTTATCTTCAATAGATGAAAATCAACTTTATGAAGAAGAAAAAAACAGTTACGAAATCATTAAATGGGAAGTTGAAGTTGGAAAACAACTGTTGAAGCAACCAACTAATCTGATGCCTATTCATCAATTTTGGGGAACTCATCTGACTATGGGCCAATATGCAGGTGGCACTAGCGGACAGCCTTTTAAGTCCGAAAAAGATTATACAAATTTCATAAAAAGAATGGATAAATATAGTGTTTGGATTGATTCGGCTATGGTCTACATGAAAAAGGGAATTAAAAAAGGAGTCGTATTACCACAGGCTTTGACCGAAAAAGTAATTCCTCAATTTTCAGAAATGGCAACAACTAACATAGAAGACAATTTATATTATTCTTCCATAAAATTAATGCCAGCAAGCTTTTCCGATGAAGTAAAAAAAGATTTGACTGCTAAATACACCTCTACAATCAATGAAAAGTTAATTCCTAAATTTAATAAAATGGCGGAATTTCTTAAAAACGAATACCTTCCCGCTTCAAGAAAAACTAGCGGAATAGGAAGTTTACCATTTGGAAAAGAACTATATGCAGCTTATGTAAAACAATGGACCACTACCGAAATGACTCCTGAACAAATTCACGCATTAGGACTAAAAGAAGTGGCACGCATCAATTCTGAAATGGAAAAAGTAAAAGTCCAAGTCGGGTTTAAAGGAACTCTGAGGGAATTTTTTGATTATGTGAGAAACAAACCGGAATTAAAACCATTCAAAACTCCTGAGGAAGTAATCGCTAATTTTGAAAGAATCCATAGCATTATAAAACCAAATGTGGACAAATTGTTTTCTTTGCAACCCAAAACGAAATTTGAGATCCGAAGAACTGAAGCATTCAGAGAAAAAACGGCAAGTGCAGAATACAGTCAAGGAACAGCGGACGGTTCACGTCCGGGTGTTTTTTATGTTCCCATCCCAGACGTAAAAGAATACAATATGTATGGTGATGAAGACCTATTTCTACACGAAGCCATTCCAGGGCATCATTTTCAAATTTCGTTACAACAGGAGAATGCATCATTGCCGGATTTTAGAAAATACAATTGGTTTGGGGCCTATGGTGAGGGTTGGGCATTATATACCGAAAGCCTGGGTAAAGAATTAGGCTTGTATAAAGATCCTTATCAATACTTTGGCACTTTAGGAAATGAAATGCATAGAGCCGTGCGATTGGTTGTTGACACTGGATTACACAGTCAAGGCTGGACAAGGGAACAAGCAATCAAATTTTCAATGGACAATGAGGCTGAAAGCGAAGCTGGCATCACTACCGAAATAGAGCGTTATATGGCTATTCCCGGACAAGCCTTATCATACAAAATTGGCCAGTTGAAAATTATGGAATTGCGTAAAAAAGCAAAAGACAAAATGGGAGAGAAATTTGACATCAAAAAGTTCCATCAAAAAGTGTTAGAGTCCGGAGTGATGCCATTGGCTTTATTAGAAAAGAAAATTGATACCTGGATAGAAGAAAAGTAACAAACTAAGTAATGAAACAAAAAAAGGGATTGAGAATTAAAATTCGCAATCCCTTTTTGTTTTTTTGATGCAAGCTCTTCTAATCATTAAGCCTAGGCTCGCATAGCACGCGGAAGAATGGTAACCGCAACCTTTTCTGTCAACACATCAGTTATATGCTGCTACCTTATCGCTTTGATTCATTCTTGGTCTTACTATCATACATTTGCGCAAAACAAAAATTCAAAACATCCTGAGCACCCTATTTTATTCCAACAAACATTCCAGTCTGTTGCACCCCTAGATCTAGAAAAATACCCTAATTTTATAGTGTTCGTTTCATTAGGCTTAAACGCTTACGAACGCATTTAATCTCATTTTCTTTAATACATGTTAACATAAAACAATGCTAAAATTCAGATACAATTTTTTTGTCCTTTTGTCTATTCTGGCCTTGGGCTGTCAACAAAAAGCGAAAGAGAAAGAAGTTCCAATGACTGAGACTTCGATTAGTGCTTTAACAAAGAACAATGACTCGTTGACTATCGATTTGGTCGCATTACAAAAAAAAGGCATATTAAAAAAGACCATTACAGTGACCGTGGACGAAGACCCCGTTTATCACGGCAAGAAGCGCTACAATGCCATTCCGTTTAAAGAGTTACTTAAGGCTTATCCGAAAATAAAAAATTTGCAGGCTGATAAATATCAAATTGTTTTTGAATGTGAAGATGGCTATAAACCGATGATGCCTTTGCAAAAATTTTTATCTGTAAAGTCCTTTTTGGCAGTCAGTGATGTCGATGCCCCGAAAGGAGAGTCATGGTCCAAGATCATCAAGGATGGTCGCGAAATGAAAGCGGATCCATTTTATTTGGTCTATCAGGATTTATCCCCGAAAGACACCGATTTCAAATGGCCTTATAACTTGATAAAAATCCATATAGTGCCCGCAATTGGGAATATTTCACTTCTATACCCTAAAGATGATACTGCCGCTAAAATTGGGTTTGAGCTATTCGACAGAAATTGCATTAGCTGTCACGCAATCAATAAAATAGGTGGAAGCATGGGACCCGAACTAAATTACCCCAAAAGCGTCACCGAATATTGGGACCATAAACAGTTAAAAAAATTCATACAGAATCCGGCTTCTTTCAGAAATGGAGTGAAAATGCCGAAAATAGCCAACTTAACGGAGAAAGAGATCGAATCCATTGTCTACTATCTGAACTATATGGCCAATCACAAGTTACAAGAATCAGAATAGGGCGTAGAAAAAAGGCTCCCGAAATAAAGACCTAAAAATATTAATAAAAAAAAATTTACGGCTTCCATTTATACTTATTTTAGCCATCCTTGACAAAAAACAAGTCTTAATGCCTGATAAAACTACCCTAAAAGAAATTGCCAAACTGTTTTTAAAACTTGGAGTAATAGGTTTTGGCGGCCCCGCTGCTCATATCGCGATGATGAGACAGGAGGTCGTAGTTAAAAAAAAGTGGCTGTCAGAACAACATTTTTTAGACCTAATCGGGGCAACAAGCTTAATTCCGGGGCCTAACAGTACAGAAATGGCCATCCATATTGGCCGTGAAAAAGGTGGGTGGAAAGGATTACTCGTTGCAGGAGTTTGTTTCATTATACCCGCAGTGCTTATCACCGGAGTTTTTGCCTATTTCTATAAAAAATACGGACAGCAACCCGAAGCCCAAGCTTTTTTATACGGAATCAAACCTGCAATTATCGCCATAATTCTGGCAGCCATTTACCCATTGGCGAAGAAATCCATAAAAACGACAAAGCTGCTAATCATTGCAGTCGCAGCCTTGGCCCTTTCATTATTAAAGTATAATGAAATATACATTCTGTTTGGCGCAGGTTTTCTGGCCTTGTTATATTCGAAATTTAAAAGCGGCCAAAAGTTTAGCCTTATCCCGCTCACAGTAGTGCAAATCGCAAAAACAACTTTGGTAACAGTAACCAACTGGAATCTGTTCCTAATATTTTTGAAAATAGGTTCCATACTTTACGGAAGCGGCTATGTTCTTTTTGCCTTTTTAGACACTGAATTAGTCTCGACCGGTCTAATGTCCCGAGCTACCTTAGTGGACGCAATCGCTATTGGCCAGTTTACACCAGGCCCCGTTTTTTCATCGGTAACTTTTATTGGATATCAAATTAACGGCCTGCAAGGAGCAATTGTGGCTACGATTGCCATTTTCATACCTTCATTTCTGTTTGTGGCCTTGTTAAATCCGTTAGTGAAGAAAATGCGTGATTCGCATTCGATTTCCATTTTTCTAGACGCTGTTAATGTCGCTTCTGTAGCGATTATCGTCGC
>JBLIHD010000085.1:0-7222 GCA_047636335.1 Flavobacterium sp. | reverse complement strand
AACGGAGTTATTCATGCTATTGACTCTGTAGTTATGCCTAAATAAGGTTTAATTCATCTTGATTTTAAAGACCGTTGCGATATCGTAACGGTTTTTTTTATGGATTATTACCAACAAAAAACAACTTCATTTTTTACAACACAATATCGTCTATGGCTAACTTGGGAGTTGAATTTTATTTCGCTTTTAGATAAAATGAGAATAAAAAATAGATTTTGAAAAATTAAAAACATCAGGCCGTTTTGATATCCACACCCCCTTGTGCAGTTTTGTAAACTATGCTCGCTACAATGATTCAATAAAACAACCGCCAAATTGCATGGAATTGCTTTCGCCGCGGCAATTAGGCAATTCCTCGCAATGACTCAGAGCACCTTCTTATGGTCGTTCATAACTCCTGAAGATTTATTTTTAATACCAACTTCTAAATTACTAATTTGCGAGCTCAAATCAGTAGTATAAAATGAAAGTCTGTATTGCCGAAAAACCAAGTGTAGCACGCGAAATTGCATCCGTTTTAGGAGCCAATACCAAACGTGACGGATATTATGAAGGCAACGGCTATGCCGTGACCTACACGTTCGGACATTTATGCACCTTAAAAGAACCTAACGATTACAAACCCTATTGGAAAAGTTGGGATTTAAATAATCTACCCATGCTTCCCGAAAAATTTGAAACCAAAGTCGTGGAGAATGCCGGTATCCAAAAACAGTTTAAAATCATAAAAAGTTTATTTGATCAGGCCGAGTTAGTCATCAACTGTGGGGATGCCGGACAAGAAGGAGAACTCATCCAGCGCTGGGTAATGAACGAAGCCAATTATAAAGGCGAGGTGCAGCGGTTATGGATTTCCTCCTTGACCACCGAAGCCATTAAAGAGGGTTTTGATAACCTAAAGCCTTCCTCCAACTACGATAATTTATACTACGCTGGTTTTTCCAGAGCCATTGGCGACTGGTTACTCGGCATGAATGCCACCCGCTTGTACACTGTAAAACATGGCGGTTACAAACAGGTATTGTCCATTGGACGGGTGCAAACCCCAACCCTGGCCATGGTAGTGGACCGATTTAAAGAAATTGAAAATTTTAAACCGCAACCTTATTGGGAGTTGCAGACCTTATACAGGCAGACGCTTTTCAGCTATGAGGAAGGGCGCTTTTTGAAAAAAGAAGATGGAGAAATTTTGGCCAACAAAGTCAAGGAAAGTGATTTTGAAATTGTTTCTATTGAAAGAAAAAACGGCAATGAGTTTGCTCCCAAGCTGTTTGACTTAACAGGTTTGCAGGTGTATTGCAATACCAAGTTTGGGTTTTCGGCGGATGAAACGCTTAAAATTGTCCAAACCCTCTACGAACAAAAAGTAGTCACCTACCCCAGGGTCGACACCACTTTTTTACCAAACGACGTCTATCCAAAAGTGTCCGGCATCCTAGAAAAATTAACCAATTATGCCACGTTGACACAACCCCTTTTAGGAACGAAGATTAAAAAGTCAACTAAGGTTTTCAATGATAAAAAAGTAACCGATCACCACGCCATAATTCCGACGGGTATTCAAAGCAATTTGCAATACAATCAGCAACAAGTGTATGATATTATTGTAAAGCGATTTATCGCGGTGTTTTATGACGATTGTCTGGTAGCCAATACCACGGTAATGGGAAAAGCGGCAGATGTTACCTTCAAAACCACCGGAAAAGAAATCCTAAAAAAAGGATGGCGCATCGTTTTTGAGGACCCAAACGCAAAAGAAAAAGAAGCGGACATATTGCCGAGCTTTGTCAAACGCGAAAAAGGACCGCACGAACCCTCTTTTTTAGAAAAGGAGACTAAACCTCCCAACCAATTTACGGAAGCCACCTTGCTACGCGCCATGGAAACCGCTGGCAAACAGGTCGATGATGAAGATTTGCGCGAATTGATGAAAGAAAACGGTATTGGACGTCCATCAACGCGAGCAAACATTATTGAAACCCTTTTTAAACGCCAATACATCATAAGAAACAAAAAACAGGTTTTGCCAACTCCTACGGGTATTCAATTGATTGGCACCATCCAAAATGACATGGTAAAATCGGCTGAACTTACGGGTTCCTGGGAAAAGCAGTTGAAAGACATCGAAAAAGGGACATTTACCGCCGCCGCCTTTATTAACAACATGAAACGCATGGTCGACGCTTTGGTGTATGAAGTGCGAAGCGAAACCAAACGCGCCAATATTTCGCATGAGGGAAGTGCCCCGAAACAAGTGACTAAGGTTGAGAAAAAGAAAACGGCAGGAATTACGGCCGAAACCTGTCCCAAATGCAAAAAAGCTATACTGATAAAAGGGAAATCGGCTTATGGCTGTGCAGATTATAAAGTAGGTTGCGATTTTGTATTACCCTTTACTTTTGCCGAGAAAAAAATATCGGAGAACCAATACCTGCGATTGCTTCAAAAAGGCTCTACGGTTAACTTAAAAGACTTTAAAACTGACGCCGGCACCGTGGAAGGTTTGCTTCGTTTTGATGAATATTTCAAACTTAAATTAGAAGCTAAAAAAACAGCTTCCGCTACCCTGTCAACAGAAAAGAAAGCGTCATCGGATGCATTAGCCTGCCCTAAATGTCAAAAAGGGACGGTTATGAAAGGAAATACAGCTTACGGGTGCTCAGAATACAAATCGGGCTGTGATTTCAAAGTGCCTTTTGAGGTGGTTCGAGCAAAACTAAAAGACCAGAAACCAACTAAAGAACTGGTTCATGCTATTTTGAAAGAAGGTTTTTAGGGTTGTGAAATAACCGCCGAAGTGATTCTGAAATACTCCAGTTCAAGTGTTTTTTTGTGCAGTGAACCGGAACAAAAAATGTATCGAGAATAGTTTTTAACGATTTCTTTGTTGTTCAGGATACCTTTTCAAATCGAAAACAATCCGAACCTATAAAACAACACCGTCAACGCTACTATCTTATATAGAGTCAACTGACCCTGAAAAACGAATAATTACCGTACCCTATCAAAAATGCTTTTAATTCAAAATAATCAAGAGACTGCCCCGTTTAGACGTTTCAAAACTAAAAAAGGGACACTATTCTATTTTTCCCTAATTTTGCAATAAATAATAGAACAACCCAATTTCAAAACAGCATGTACAAAAAAATCACGTTACTACTTCTGATAACGATACTTATCTCCTGTAAAAAATCGGATACAGACGATTCTGACATTAACGAAAAAAATAAAATCAAAACAGCACACTGGCTACTCGGTTCATGGGAGTTCAAGACAACAGATGCCATTCTATCAGAAAACTGGACAAAAATAAATGACAGTACCTACTACGGTCAGTCCTTCTTCGTAAAAGGCAACGATACCTTACATTTTGAAACGATAACTCTTCAACAAAATAGAGAAGAATTAACTTATCTCACCACCATACTAGGACAGAACAACGACAAACCAATTTCTTTTGTACTTACCGAAACAACTGAAAATCAATTAATTTTCGAAAACCCAACACATGATTATCCTCAAAAAATCAGTTATAACCACGTCTCAAAAGACAGTTTAGTGACTGAAACCTCAGGTGTGCAATCAGGAAAACCCAGTTCCGAAAAATACTTAATGAAGAAAAGAAAGTAAAATCCTTTTCTTCAATTTTAAAAAACGAAGCCTTACTTGATTAAAGTAAGGCTTTTTTTTATCTATAAAAAATTGATTTTCAATAAATCTAAATAAAATAAAAGACCCGCTTAGCGTCGTAGAGCTATTATTATTTGTAAGCCTTTTTGCAAATGCAAAAGAAAAAGGAAGCATAAAAGGAAAAATAGTTTCTGCTGACGGGTATCCTTTGAAAGAAATTGTAATAAAACTGGCTAAAGGAACTTATACCCGCGTAGCAAATGATGATACAACGTTTAAATTTGACAATTTCCCAGTAGGTATAGACGCCTTACTAATCGAAGGAGTTAGACTAAAAAAAACAATCCAAAGAAATAAAAGTATTAGCTGACGAAGTAACCTATCTGGAATTCAAATTGCATGAAAATATAGAGTCTCTGTACAAAATAGTAATTGTATTTAAAGGCAGCACCAATAATAAAAAAGAATACGTGCTTTCCGGTTTCTCACTAAAACCACCGGACATTCCACAAATCATACAGATAATAGGAAAAGAAATCGCAGATGTGCCAAGAAACACTTATCTGGGAGCCACTTGATCAAGAGGTCAAACCAGACAAGCCAGCGTTTCTGGACAAGTAAAACACGAGTTCAACAAAGATTAGAACTTAAAATTCAATACTTATTTCTAGGATTTCAATAGGACTTCAAAAGGAACGGAACGCATTCAACCTTTCAATAGTGGGGATTAAAGCAGACCTCTTGGACAAAATAAAAACCAGGAACAAAATGTTAGTCAACTAATTAATCTGGAAGGCAGTTTTAATACCGGAAGTGTAAAATACCAATTATTTACCGGTATTGACTTTGAAAACACACATCTCTAGGCTTACACATTTAGATTTGATCCAAAAACTTATGGCAGCGGTAGTCTCCTTTGATTTTGATACTTTTGATCAAGGAGGCACAATCCCAAATGCTATGAATACCAAAGTAGCAAAAACAGATCTCAATAATTTTGGAGTCTATGTGCAGGATTTAATTTCGATTACAGATAAATTCAAAGTTTTGGCAGGATTGCGTTGGTCAAGGCAAGAAGCACAAACAGAAACAACTGATTTCAACGTTATTTCCATTACAAAAGATAAAAAACGCAGTGACCTAGCCTTTACTCCAAAATTAGGTTTAGTATTCCAGCCAATAATAGACATGTCTTTATTTGCGAGTTATTCGAACTCATTCACCCCAAATTCACGAACTACCGTAGGTGGAAAACTAATTAAACCTTCCCTGATTAACCAATATGAGGCTGGAATCAAAAAAGATTTTTAGAGAGGCCTTTTAATCACCAATGTCACTATATACCAAATCACGAACAGCAATTTGGCACAAACGGCTGAGTTTAAATCAGACGGTTCTCTGAATAGCAATAGCTCTGTAAAGATTTTGAGCGGTCTAACAACCAGCAAAGGAATCGAAATTGATATCACGGCAAGACCAACTGACGGATTAAATATCAACGCAGGTGACAGCTACAATGCTATGCGTTACACCAAAACATCTGGGACAAACTTGAGCTTTATTGAAGGGGACCGTTTAGCGAGAACACTTGCAAATGCCGCTAACATGAGCTTTTTCTATACTTTGCAATCGGGTACTTTAAAAAGTTTTTCTATTGGAGCGATAAGGAGTTACACCAGAAAAACTGTGGGTGGATGGAATAACCAAATCCTTATTGATACCGACACACAAGAACAAACTATCAGGGACAGACAAAATCACATAGGTGATTACACTATGATAGATGTGCCAGTAGCTTACGAATGGGGTCAATTTTCTATATTTTGCAAATTATCAGATGTTGCTAATGTATTGGCCTATGCGGTTCATGACAACTACAGTATAACTCCAATTCCCCCTCACCAAGTGATGAGTTCATTGAAATATCAATTTTAATATCAGCAGGCCAAATAGATTCAAAAAAAAATCCGACTTTATCAATTATTAAAAAAGCGGAAAAAAGCTTTTGCTTTTTTATACCATAATAGATTATTTTCGCGAACATAAAACCGACACATTCAATGAAAAAGAAAACTTTCCGCAACCTACATAGAGATTTAGGATATTTCTATATCGGATTAATAATTTCCTTTGCCTTTTCCGGCCTTATGATGAATCACAGAGATTACTGGCATCCAGAGAAGTACACTACCGCAACAAAAGCCATTGAAGTGCAACTTCCTGAAGAATCTGGACTTAATGAGGATTTCGCGAAAAACTTAGGTACTAAGCTGGGTATTGAAGACAAGTTCAGACGCCAAAAAATAAAGAATGGCTTATTTACCATTTCTTTTGAAAAGCATGATATCGAAATTGACATGAGAACCGGAAAAGGAGAGATTGTTGCATACAATAAAACGCCAATAATCAGCCAATCTATGGGCTTGCACAAAAACACTTCCGATTTTTGGATTTATTACTCTGATATTTTTGCCTTGAGTTTAATTACCATCGCATTAACGGGAACGATAATGGTAAAAGGAGGCAAATTTAGTTGGAAAAATAGAGGATGGAAACTGGCTGTTGCTGGAGTTATATTTCCGTTGATCTTCTTGTTTTTGTTAGCCTAACACCCCTTTTTTAAAAGAAAACAGCAACCCCGTTTAGTAATAATCGGAGTTTTTTATTTTAACAAATAAAATCACGCTTTTTGTATATATTTGATGTTAATATTTGATTTACAAATACTTAATAAATATTTCATTATGAAAAAAACAACGATTTTATTTGGAACATTTTTATTACTGATTATTACTTCATGTAAAGATGAAAAAAAAACAACCGAAGCACGTATACCCGAGCAATATGCCCTAGAAGATTTGTACGACACTAAATCAATAAGCGCATCAGGATTTAATGCTGACGAGACAAAAATACTGACAACTAATAACGCAACAGGAATCTACAACGCCTACGAGTTAAACATTTCAGATACTTCTGCGATACCTTTAACGAACTCTACAAAAGAAAGTATTTTTACAAAAGATTATTTACCGGGAAGCTCTACGATTATCTATTCTGCTGATGAAGGCGGTAATGAAAATTCCCACTTATACTTAATGAATCGCAAAGATAATGCTCCAAAAGATATTACTCCTTGGAAAAATAGTGCCAATAGCTTTTTTGGCTGGAGCCAAGACAAAAAAAATATTTATGTCAATAGCAACAATAGAGATGTAAAGTATTTTGATTTATTAAAACTAGATACGATTTCTTGGAAACCAACAATTTTGTACAAAACAGATTCTGATTTATCACCTTCTCTTATTAGTAAATCAGAACGATACATCGCACTAAACAAATCTATTACGACTGACAAAAACGAAATGTATTTGTACGATCGGAACACAAAAACGACCAAAAAACTCAGTAGTGACAAAGAAGCGAACTGGAACCCTATGGCTTTTGAGAAAAATGACAGCATTATGTATTATTCAAGCAATGAAGATACAGAATTCAGTTATCTCGTTAAATACAATATCAATACTGGAAAATCAGAAAAAATATTCGAAGACAAATGGGATATAAATTATATGTATTTAAGTGAAAATGA
>JBLIHD010000084.1:0-7225 GCA_047636335.1 Flavobacterium sp. | reverse complement strand
TGGCGAAGACCAAAAAAGGATACCATAATCTGGCTAAAATGTCGTCGATTGCCTATACCGAAGGGTTTTATTATGTGCCAAGAATTGACCGAAGGGTTATTCAAAAATACAAGGAAGACATTATTGTATTATCTGGAAATCTCAATGGTGAGATTCCGAGCAAGGTTTTAAATCTTGGTGAAAACCAAGCTGAGGAGGCTTTGATTTGGTGGAAAGAAGAGTTCAAAGATGATTTTTATATTGAGGTGATGCGTCACAATCAAGAAGATGAAAATCGGGTAAATACCACTTTGATTTCTTTGGCCAGAAAACATGACGTTAAAATTGTAGCTACTAACAACACCTTTTATATAGATAAAGAAAATGCCAATGCACACGATATTTTGCTTTGTGTGCGTGATGGCGAAAAACAGACGACGCCAATAGGTCGTGGTCGAGGCTATCGTTTTGGCTTACCCAATCAGGAATACTATTTCAAGACGGGGGAGGAAATGAAAAAACTCTTTACCGATTTGCCCGAATCGATTTCGAACCTGAGTGAAATTGTCGACAAAATTGAAATTTACGATCTGGCGAGGGAAGTTTTGTTGCCCAAATTTGACATTCCAGATGAGTTTGATGTGGCGCAAGATGCTGTTGACGGAGGTGTGCGAGGTGAAAATGCTTATTTGAGACACCTGACCTATGAAGGAGCAAAGAGAAGGTATCCTGAAATCACGGAGCTAATACGGGAGCGTCTTGATTTTGAGTTGCTGACGATTTCCAACTCCGGTTATCCGGGGTATTTCCTGATTGTGCAGGATTTAATTGCCGAAGCAAGGAGTATGGGCGTTTCTGTAGGTCCTGGAAGGGGATCTGCAGCGGGATCAGTTGTGGCTTACTGTTTGAAAATAACTAACATTGACCCGTTGATGTACAACCTACTTTTTGAACGTTTTCTTAATCCCGATCGTGTGTCATTACCCGATATTGATATCGATTTTGACGATGAAGGACGAAGCAGCGTGATGGATTATGTGATTCGGAAATACGGTTCAAAACAAGTGGCGCAGATTATTACTTATGGTAAAATGGCGACCAAATCCGCTATTCGTGATACGGCCCGTGTGCTGGATTTGCCTTTGTTTGAAGCCGATAAAATAGCAAAATTGATTCCGGGGATGATGCCCTCTAAGTGGAATTTAGCAAGGTTCCTGAATGAAGATGAAGCGCTGATAAAGAAAGCGGTTCGTCCGGAAGAATGGGATAAGATAAAAGAATTAATAGGTCTCGCTAGTGAAGATGACCTGAGTGGTGAGACCATTCAGCAGGCCAAAGTGCTGGAAGGGAATTTGAGAAACACGGGTATTCATGCCTGTGGGGTGATTATTACCCCTAGTGACATCACTGATTTTGTACCTGTTGCTACCGCCAAAGATTCCGATTTGTATGTGACGCAGTTTGATAACTCGGTGGTGGAAACCGCGGGATTGTTGAAAATGGACTTCTTGGGTTTGAAGACTCTTACTCTTATCAAGGACACCGTAAAATTAGTGAAATATAGAAACGGAATCGACTTGAACCCGGACGATTTTCCGATTGATGACGTAAAAACATACGAGCTTTTTCAACGCGGAGAAACGGTGGGTATTTTTCAATATGAATCTGCAGGAATGCAGAAGTATATGAAAGAATTGAAGCCAACGGTTTTTCCCGATTTGATCGCTATGAATGCTTTGTATAGACCGGGTCCAATTGCCTACATTCCGAGTTTTGTAAAAAGAAAAAACGGCGAAGAGGAAATCATATATGATCTGGAGGCCTGCGAGGAATTATTGAAAGATACCTACGGAATTACCGTTTACCAGGAACAGGTTATGCTTTTATCCCAAAAACTGGCTGATTTCTCGAAAGGGGATGCCGATGTGTTGCGTAAAGCGATGGGAAAAAAGCAAAAGGATGTCTTGGATAAAATGAAACCTAAGTTTATTAGTCAGGCCGCAGCCAAAGGGCATCCCGAAGATAAACTGGAAAAAATATGGAAAGACTGGGAAGCCTTTGCTGAGTACGCCTTTAATAAATCACACTCTACCTGTTATGCTTGGATTGCATATCAAACAGCTTATCTAAAAGCGAATTATCCGGCTGAATATATGGCGGCGGTGTTGTCCAATAATATGAGTGACATCAAGCAGGTGTCTTTCTTTATGGAAGAATGCAAACGAATGGGACTAGAAGTATTAGGACCAGATGTAAACGAGTCCTTTTATAAATTCACCGTAAATGATAATTACGCGGTGCGTTTTGGTATGGGAGCGATCAAAGGGGTTGGTGCTGGTGCTGTTGCGGCTATAGTTGAACAAAGAAAAGACGGGAAATACAAGTCGATTTTTGACTTGACCAAACGAATTGATTTGCGTGCCGCCAATAAGAAAGCATTGGAAAGCTTGGCGTTGGCCGGTGGTTTTGATTCTTTTTTAGGAACGACACGGGCGCAATATTTTCATGATGACGGAGACGGAATCACCTTTTACGAAAAAGCGATTCGCTATGGTGCAAAATTTCAAGAGAATGAGAATTCATCACAGGTAAGTTTGTTTGGAGAAAGTAGTGACGTGCAAATTGAAGAGCCAGTTGTGCCGCCTTGTGAGGATTGGAGTACGATGGAGAAACTGGCCAAAGAAAAGGAAGTGGTTGGGATATATATATCGGGACATCCATTGGATGATTACAAATTTGAGATGAAATATTTTTGTAATGCCAAACTGGAAGCGCTCAGAAGCATGGAGCTTCATGTAGGCAAAAGCCTGACTTTTGGAGGGATCATAAATGATGTGCAACACAGAGTAGCCAAAAACGGAAAAGGTTGGGCGATATTCATGTTAGAGGGGTATGATGAAAGTTATGAGTTTAAGATCTTTGGTGAAGAATACCTGAAGTTCCGTCATTTCTTGATTCAGAATAACTTTACTTATATGAAAGTGTTGGTCAAAGAGGGATGGACGAATCAGGACACGGGTAAGAAAAGCGATCCAAGGATTCAGTTTACGTTAGTGCAGTACTTACAGGATGTATTGGATACCTTTGCCAAAAAATTAATTGTTCTGTTGAATATTACCGATCTCCAGGCAGAGTTTATCCATAAATTAAGTCATCTTTTTCATGAAAACAAAGGGGATAACCTAGTGTCATTTGAAATTATGGAATTAGAGAAAATCAAGAAAATGATTCAAACCGCCCCACTTCTTATCGAAGGTGGAACAGATGATTTTGTTGAAGTGAATGACGATGTTGAAACTTCAGAATCTGAAGAAAAGCAAGCTGTAGGGGTTACGGAAGTGGAGGAAATTAAGGTGGTGACCAAATTGACAATGCCAAGCAGAAGGCTAAAGATAAAAATATCAAATGAATTATTGGTGGAGTTGGAAAAAATGCAGATTAATTTTAAGTTGAATTAGTTTGTGTTTTAATTAACCCCATATTTTGAATAAAAGACGTCAGAGAAATCGTTATAGTTTGACGATTTTTCAGCTTCTTTTCAGGCTCTTTTTCGTGGTTAGGGTTTGTTTCGGGAATTTATGAGGTTAATATTTGTGACGTAAACGCCTGGTTTTTATATGCGTGCATACAATAGGGTTTTTATTTCCAAAGTTCTTCGTGAAATTAAGAAATGCGTAAGTTAAATTTATTTATTTTTGTGGTGAAACTTAATGAATAATTATGAAAAAGAACCTATTTATATTAGGACTTTTGGCCTGTTCAATGACTATGTTGGGTCAAAAAGATATGAAAGAAAGCAAGAAAGAAAGCTGGTATTTTAAAGTAGGGGGATCTTACTTTGTACAAGCTACCGCTACGGAATTTCCAATTGTAGGTGGGCAAGCTCCAAACAGAGATGTTTATGTTAATGGAGAATTAGATTCTAGAGAAACTATTACGGGATCTTTTGGAGAAGGTTTTCGTTATGGTGGTACTGCTGGATACCGTTTTACGGACCGCTTGGGTGTGGAAATGGGGATTAATTACTATAACAGTAATAGAAAAACAATGGTTGAAACTGTAGACAGAGTGATTTCTGTAGCGGGAGGATCGCCAACGTATTTAAACTTAACTTCAGAGGGACAAGTTAAAGCTTTAGATTTGGCTCCAGCCTTAGTGCTATACTTAGGCCAAGTAAAAGGATTTGAACCTTATTCTAAAGTAGGTGTAATTCTTCCGGTTAATGGGGACTTAACAATTGAAACTACACAAGATTATAATGGTCCGGCAGTAGGAGGAAAGAGAACAGTATTTCAAAGTGACAAAGTTAAACCTAATGCAACTGTAGGTTTTTTAGCTGCTTTGGGAACAAGTTACAAATTAGCTGATAAGCTATCTGCATTTGCGGAAGTAGAATACCGTAACTTTACTGTGCATGGTAAAACAAAAGAAACAGGCGTTTATGAGGTGAATGGCGCAGATGCTTTAAGTACACGTACTACTGCGCAAATACATTCTAATTATACAGATCGTTTAGACGGCACTTCCAATAATGAAGAATTCAATACGGTAGACCCTACTAGGCCAGCTGATGAATTAAGTTCTTACATCAGTATTAGCGGAGTTGGTTTGACTTTTGGTCTTAGATATAGCTTGTAATACAATGTTATAATTTATAATTCGAGAGGATGTTTGAAAGAGCATTCTCTTTTTTGTTTAAGTAGAGTTAGTTTTTAAGTACTGCGGCCTAGCCCTGATTGCAGCGGCATCCTTTGATTGCCTCCTTTAAGCAATCAAAGATATAGCGAAGAGCAGGAAACGGCTTCTGATCAATAGGAATCATAGATAAATAACAATTTTCAATGCTTTCATAACCAAAACTAATTTTGGAATAGTGTTTCATCGGGTTTTAATTTATAGATTTGCATTCTAGTTTTGAATAATATTAAAACTTTAAACTTTAAACAAACATATTATGGCATTAGCAATAACAGACGCTACTTTTGAAGAAGTAGTTTTGAAATCAACAAAACCAGTAATGGTAGATTTTTGGGCAGCATGGTGCGGTCCTTGTAGAATGGTAGGTCCAATCATTGAGGAATTGAGTACTGAATACGAAGGAAAAGTAGTAATCGGAAAAGTTGATGTTGACGCAAACCAAGAATTTGCGGCAAAATACGGAGTGAGAAACATACCAACGGTTTTGGTTTTTCAAAACGGAGAAGTAGTAGGGAAACAAGTGGGAGTAGCTCCTAAACAAACCTACGCGGATAGTTTAGACGCGTTGTTGTAATCAGTAGATTATGATTTATTATAGGATTTTTAAATAAATTCAGATTAAAGGTTTGGCGCAAGTCAAACCTTTTTTTTCTTTAAGGAAAATTCATTTTGGCATACCGTAGCGGTTTCATTCATTTTTGGAATCCATTTGTTTTTAAATCATCCCTTCTTTCACTATATTTGGTAGATGAAGATCGAATCGCAAATAGAAAAAATTTCCAGGTTCCAGCATCTTGAGTTGTTGGCCAATCAAGTTGTGGAAGGATTTATTTCCGGGATGCACAAAAGCCCTTTTCATGGCTTCTCGGCTGAATTTGCTGAGCATAAGGTGTATAATGCCGGGGAAAGCACCAAACACATCGATTGGAAGTTATTTGCCAAGACGGATCGCCTATATACGAAACGCTTCGAGGAAGAAACTAATTTGCGTTGTCATATCATTATAGACAATTCCTCGTCGATGCATTATCCAAAACTAAAGGATAAACAAGCTTTTTATGAAAACAAAATTGGCTTCTCCGTTTTGGCTTCGGCAGTTTTAATGAACCTGTTGAAGAAGCAGAGGGATGCAGTGGGCTTGAGTGTGTTTTCGGACAGTTATGAGTACTATGCTCCCGAAAAGGGCAGTGATCGCCATCACAGAATGGTTTTGAACGCGCTAGAAAAACTATTGCAAGAATCAGTTGCTAAAAAGAGCACTGATACCGTCACCTTTTTGCACCAAATTGCAGAAAAGATACATCGGCGCTCGATGATTATCCTTTTTTCGGATATGTTTCAGTCCGGTCCCGAAGAGGAGGCATTGTTGAATGCGCTGCAGCACTTGAAACACAACAAACACAAGGTGGTGTTGTTTCATGTCGTGGACACCAAAACGGAGTTGAATTTCGATTTTGATAACACGCCAAGAAAATTCATTGATGTGGAAACTGGCGAAGAAGTTTCTGTTTTTGCCGATAATGTGAAGCAGGAATACGAAAAACAAGCCCAGTTGTACTTCAAGAAGTTGTCGTTAAGTTGTACTCAAAACAGAATTAAGTACATTCCTGTAAACGTTGGCGAAAATTTCGAAAAAATTTTATTGACATATTTGGCTGAGAAACAAAACTTTGGATAGTTAATCGTGAAAAAAGCGTTTTTTTTAGGTAAAAACGTTTGTGTAACTCGAAATCTATTGTATCTTTGCCACCGCAATATAGCAGCTGGTCTGGTAGTTCAGTTGGTTAGAATACCTGCCTGTCACGCAGGGGGTCGCGGGTTCGAGTCCCGTCCAGACCGCATATTGGGGAGAGCCTTTCTTAACGGAAAGGCTTTTTTGCCCCCATAAAGCATCTAAAGTTAGTTGTGTTGTTTGGTTAGCCTTTGTAAGCTGACCAGGTTTAGTAGTTAGACCAATGAAAAGCTTTCCATTTACTCTGAATTTATTCAGGACTTGGATGGCTTTTTTGATTTTAGGTTGACGCCAATCCTCATAAAACCTAAGTTGAAATCAAAATTAAGCCAAGGCAGTTGTATGTCCTGAAGGGGATGTTTTATATTTCTGACGCTTCCAAAAGCTAAATCAAATTCTTTTATTCGGTCATTAAATGCGATTAGCCCTACAATTTGTGGGTTAAAAGTAAGAGAAGGTCGCAGTTTTAAAAGAAGCATTAATATTGTTGCGTTTGCGTCGTGAATTAATAGTTTTAATGTGTTTAAAATAAGATGGTTGAATAATAATTTAATTGATTTTTTTTAAAAAGCATTAAACTCTTGTGTGAATCAACTTCTATTGTATCTTTGCCACCGCAATAATGAGTGGGTCTGGTAGTTCAGTTGGTTAGAATACCTGCCTGTCACGCAGGGGGTCGCGGGTTCGAGTCCCGTCCAGACCGCAATATTGGGGAGAGCCTTTCTTAACGGAAAGGCTTTTTTGGCTCCATAAAGTATTTAAAGCTAGTTGTGTTGTTTGGTTGGCCTTTGTAAGCGAATCAGGTTTAGTAGTTAG
>JBLIHD010000083.1:0-7376 GCA_047636335.1 Flavobacterium sp. | reverse complement strand
GTCAGGTCGAATTAATTGTCTTTGAAGCTGCATATTGGGTCAACAACAAACCAAAAAAAAGCCTTGAAATTTTCAAGGCTTTTTATAAAATAGATGCTTTTAATTAAAAAGGCAAATCATCCGGCTCTTCTTCATTTAAGTTCGTAGCGGGAGCAAACGCTTGAGCAGCTGGCATAGGAGCCGATGGAGCTTGAGCTTCTGCAGCCCCCTTTTCGATTCTCCATCCTTGGATGCTGTTAAAATATTTTGTTTCCCCTTGTGGGCTAACCCATTCTCTACCTCTTATATTAATTGAGACTTTTACGTCTTCACCAACATTATAATTGTTCAACAAATCACATTTGTCTTGTGTAAACTCGACCATAATATGTTGAGGATATTGTTCATCTGTCGTAACAACCAATTCTCTTTTTTTAAATGAGGCGCTAATTTGTTGTTCTGGATTGACAACTTTAATTTTTCCTGTAACTTCCATCTTCGTTGTTTTAATTGTTATTTAAGATTATTTTTTTGCCAGAAGCACCTTCCATGCAGAAAGGACATCATTATCATTTAAGTAATTTTTAGCTTCTAGATGAACTTTTTCTAGGTCATCCGAGCTTAAAACCGCTTTTACCGAAAAATTCTGTTTTACAAATATACTAACTTCTTCTGTCGTGGGCAAGGCTTCTATGTTTCCTAATTTACCTAAATCGTTTCCGTCAAAGACAACACTTTCCTTCACGGCCTTCGGGATTGCGTCCACCCCTATTCCCAGCGTCGAAAGCGGTTTAGGTACTTCAAACAAACCTTGATTTGACCTTGAATACCAACTGCCACCTAATCTGGACACTAAATCGATTTTATACTGATCAATCGATCCCTTTTCATCCAAGACAGCTTCGTCGATATGAATTCGCACTACCTCACAAAGTATCAAATTCCCCGCACCGCCTTCAGTTCCCAACGGGATAATTTGATTGACCTTGCATTCAAATTGAACCGGAGATTCTTTAACCCGGAATGGCTTTACCAAGTCTGAAGGAACTGCCGTTAATCCCGATTTCTCAAACTCATTCACGCCATCGGCATATTCCGTGCTTGCAAGCGAGGTTTGTTGCACCAAATCAAAATTGACCACATTAATCACCACTTCTTTTGTCGATTCGCAATTGATTAAAGTATGTTTAATCGAATTATCGCGGACACGTCTTGCCGGCGAAAAAACAAGGATCGGAGGATTAGCACTAAAAACATTAAAAAAACTAAAAGGAGATAAATTTGGATTTCCATTTTCATCAACTGTACTTGCAAATGCTATTGGCCTTGGCCCAACAGAACCTTGTAAATAACCCTGCAATTTAGCCGTTTCTATACTTTTTGGATCAATGCTAATCATACTTTTTTTGTTGTTAATTGTTTTCGCACCTCGATTTACAAAAGTAATGAAATGGTTTTACTATAAAGAAAGAGAGGAATCATTTAACGCTAAAAACATTTTCATCCCACAAAAAATCCTCTTTTAGTATCAACTAAAATAATGCTATTAATATTTCGTTATATTTATACCTCAAAATCTCATTTATGCAGTTTTCCGAAAGAAAAAATACAACTCGTTGGATCATTATTTTCGCTTCATTTTTGATAATCTCATTAATCCTTTGGAATACCTATACCTTTTTTCAAATCTTCAAAAATGAAGAACGTTTAAAGATGAATCTTTGGGCAAACGCCCAAAAAACGCTCATTAACGCCGGCGAGAATACCGATGTTGAACTTCCCCTGCAAATCTTCAGCAACAACACCTCAATACCTATAGTCCTGACCGAGAATGACAGTATTATAAATACCGTCAATATTGACGATGCAATCGTAGAAAACAAGGAAAAGGCCACCGCCTTTTTATTCGATTTAAAAAATGAAAACAAGGCGATTGTTATTGAATATGTTCCCGGAAAATTCCAAAAACTGTATTACGGCAATTCGGCATTACTGAATAAACTTAAATATTACCCCGTAGCATTACTGCTCATTATCGTATTGTTTGCAGCCGTAGTTTATTATTTTTACCGAAGCACTAAAATAGCTACTCAAAACAAACTGTGGGCTGGAATGGCTAAGGAAACGGCACATCAAATAGGCACGCCACTTTCCTCGCTGATAGGTTGGGTCGAAATACTGAAGGCCGACAACGTTGAAGAATCCATAACTTTAGAAATCGAAAAAGATATTGAAAGGTTACAAACCATTACGGAGCGGTTCTCAAAAATAGGCTCGGAACCTGTATTGGAAAAGAAAGATATCGTGGAAGAAACACTGCAATCCTATAACTACCTTCAATCCCGTTTTTCCAAACAGATTGAATTTACTTTCGATAGCCCGTCATCTCCCATTTTCGTTATGCTTAATCCGACCTTACATAGTTGGACTATTGAAAACCTGGTGAAAAACGCCATTGACGCGATGAAAGGTAGAGGAAAGCTTTCCTTGCATATAGAACAAGAAGGTGAATCAGTAAAAATAAACGTGTCCGACAGTGGAAACGGGATTCTCAAAAACAACTTTAAATCTGTGTTTGAACCCGGTTTTACCACTAAAAAACGTGGTTGGGGATTAGGGCTTTCTTTGACAAAAAGAATCGTGGAAGAATACCACAAAGGAAAAATCAAGGTCTTGAGCTCCGAAATGGGAAAGGGAACCACTATGCAGCTGGTTTATAAAAAATCAATTTAGTTTAACGGAACCCCATACCACGAGACTTTCGAGAACATCGTTTTCCTGACCATCTTAGATTTACTTAAATAATTTTTTACAAACTGATCGTGCTCCTCGGCTTGTGCCAAAGCTGCACCAATTGTTTTTTTTATCGAAGCTAAATTTGATGCGTTTTCGCTACCCACAGATTCAACACCGTAAATATCGTTTTGACATTTGGTCAATTTTTCTCTCGGTATCTGAATCATATTATTAATCTCTTCATCTGAAAAAGTAGGTTTGAATTTCCTATTCCTGTAATGAATAAAATCATTCAATAAAACAACGGCTCCATTCATTTCGACGACAATAGAATTCAATTTTTCAATATTTTTGTTTTGGCGCAAATAGACCAACTCTTTCTTTTTTTCTTGGTAACGCTCCATAATCATCGCGTTTTTCAATCCGTTTTTTTCTATTCTTACAGTACTCTCAAAAACCTGATCAATCTCAGACGAGGCATTATATTTGACAATTTCTTTTTCGAAGTCAAAGTATTTCTTGGATTTACTGACTTGTATTTTGCCTTCATAAAACTCCGCATTAGTTATAGGGTAGTTTAAAAATTGCCATAAATAATCAAATGGAATGTGAGAAGCAATTATATTAGCAGCTGTAACTTTAAAATAAGCATTGTTTAATTTTTTATAAAATTTACCTTTATTAAGGTATCCAGCACCCCAGGTCGGATCAAACATATACCACGAACCATCAATTTTTGCAGCCGTCCAAGCATGAGCTAAGTTTACCACTTTGTTGTTTTGCTTTGTGTATCCTGAAATCACATAAGAATCTATCCCTATTTCTCTAGTAAGGGAATTAAAAACGCTAGCGTAATGCCTACAAACGCCCTTTTTTGTCTGTAATGTTTTTGCGATATTAGCCTGTTCCGTCTCATCGAAATCTACTCTAAACATATTGGCTACATCGTAGCTTATATTGGAAGCCGTCCAATAAAAAGCCGCCCTGATTTTGTCTTTATCCGTTTTGAAATTAGCATTGATATATCTCGTAATTGCCTCAACGGAAATAGTGGAGTTAGCTGGAATCGCGTCCATTTTAGCATCGACCGGAGCATATCCGGTATCAATTTGTCCAAAACTCAGAAGAGAAAAAAAGAAAAAAAATACTACGGAAATGTTTTTCATATCATACTGTTTACGCTCCCTAAACTAAAAAGGGAATAGATTTTCACCTATTCCCTTTTTAACGAAAACCATACCAATTTATTTTATTAATAAAATATTATATGTTCGCTTTAATGCTATCTGCGAGTTCCTGGAACTCCTCTTTTGTCAAAGACAGCTTGTTTTGAAAACGCATTTCATCCATTTCATTAAGCGGAATCAGGTGAACATGGGCGTGTGGAACTTCAAGTCCCACCACTGCCATACCGACCCTTTTGCAAGGAACTGCTTTTTCTAAAGCGATAGCCACTTTTCTTGAAAAATGCATTAATCCGAGATAGTGCGCTTCGTCCATATCGAAGATCTTATCGACTTCAAATTTCGGTATACATAGCGTATGGCCTTTTGCATTAGGGTTCACGTCCAAAAAGGCCAAATAATTATCGTCTTCGGCAATTTTGTAACATGGGATTTCACCTTTAACGATTTTCATGAAAATTGAGCTCATATGCTGAGTATTAAATTGTATTTATAAACTGTATTACACCATAGTTTCTTGGAAAACGGAAACTAAACGCTTTGGTCACGGCTGATTTCTAAAATCTCGAATTTCAACACTCCGCTTGGAACCGTTATTTCGGCAACATCCCCAACCGATTTTCCAAGCAATCCTTTCCCAATTGGTGAGGTTACTGAAATTCTTCCGGCTTTCAAGTCTGCTTCACTTTCGGCAACGAGTCTGTATTTCATTTCCATTCCATTGCCCTGGTTTTTAATTTTCACATTCGACAAAACCAAAACTTTAGACACATCAAGATGCGTTTCGTCTATCAATCTCGCGTTCGAATGCACCGCTTCCAACTTCGCAATTCTCATTTCGAGCATTCCTTGCGCTTCCTTTGCGGCATCATACTCCGCATTTTCAGACAAATCCCCTTTATCTCTTGCCTCACCTATATCTGCAGACGCTTTTGGACGCATCACGTTTTTCAAATAGTCCAATTCTTCTCTTAATTTTTTTAAGCCTTCTGCCGTGTAATAAGATATTGCGCTCATAGTTTCATCGTTTATGTAAATAGAAAAAATCCCATCAGGACGGGATTTCTTTCCACAAGAATATTATTGTTTTGTTTTAGTCTAAAATTATATGTTAATCATATTTATTTCAAAGTTAAATAATTTAAATTTGTTTAACTAATACTTTTAATTTATTTTAAATAATGAAAAAACACCTTCTTTTATTCCTTGTACTCCCCTTGTTTTTGGGCTGTAGCGATAATAATTTTAACAACAAAAACCCGTTCATACCTAACTATACCTTTACGATAGACATCAACATGAACTTACCCGCATACTCAAACTTGCAATACCCTAGCAATGCAGTGTTTTACTCAGGTGCTGGTGCAAAGGGAATCTACATATTCAATACGGGGAGTGGTTATAACGCTTTTGATGCGGCTTGTCCTAATCAAGTAATTAGCAGTTGCTCGACGATGACTCTCAAAGGAATCAATATCGTTTGCCCCTGTGACAGCATTGAATACAGCTTATTCACGGGCCAAGGCGGCTCGCAGTACCCTTTAAAACAATATCGTGTGGAGGTTAACGGAAATGTATTGCGAGTTTATAATTAACACAAAAGCCCGAAAGAAAAACTTTCGGGCTTTGTAAATATTAACAATTTGTCTTTTCTTAAAATTTCAATGTTAAACCAACTAAAAAATTGATTCCCGCCTGAGGATAATACCCAGCTCCTTCAATAGTTGTTATCTGGTTTGGATCACTATAGTTGTCATCATAAGTAAAGAAATAACCGTTTGATACGTATTTATAGTCAAAAATATTGTTGACTAATCCCGTTAACAGTATGGATTTGAAAACCGACTTAGGTTTAAACTCATAAGACACATTCAAATCGTTGACAAAATAGGATTTCAATTTAGACCCTTCTGAATCTATATTTCCCATATATTGCTCTCCCACTATTTTGGACAAAAACGAGACTTGAAAATTGCTAACCGGTAAAAAGGTCAGTATGTTTCCAGCAATAAATTCAGGTGAATAGGCGATATTGGTGTTACCCAAAGCGGTCAAGACGCCGTCTCTTTCAAAACGAAAATCTTTGTTTTTGTTACTACTAATGGTAAAGTTTGGCCGAATAATCAAGTTATCCAATAATGCTATTGTAGCATCAACTTCAAGGCCCAGACGGTAGCTGTCTCCACTGTTTTTACGAATGGGACTTCCCACATCATCCAACTCTCCGGTTAATATCAATTGGTCTTTGTAGGCCATGTAATAAACATTCGCGTTCAACTTCACTTTTGCAGTATTATGACGCAGTCCCAATTCAAAGTCATTTAGTTTTTCAGGTCTTGGACTCCCGTTTTCATAATCAGTTCTGTTAGGTTCGCGGTTCGCTCTCGCATACGAAGCATACAGCTGATTGTTGTCGTTAATCTCAAAACTCAATCCCGTTTTTGGGTTGAAGAAATTAAAATTGTCATTTACTAACCCCGTTTCAGGGCTATTGGCTTTGTAATGCACATTTCTCAATTGTAAATCTCCAAACAGACTTAACTTCTCCGCTATCTGATAATTGGCTTTTGCAAAAACATTACCGTCCGTTTTGGTCGCTGCATCATCATAATACCGATCGCCCAATTCGCTTTGCGAGGCAAAACGCGCCCAAATCACTTTACCAAAATGGCTTCCTTCGTACTTGTTGTAACCTCCTCCAAGTATGACATCCAACTTCTCGGTTTTGTAATTGGCAGAGAACGTGGTTCCATAAAAATCATTGTCCAACCACTTTTGACGCACAAGGTCGGTGGTCGTTACGGCACCAACAGCAAGCAAGCCATAATCTGCCATATCGGCATCTTCTTTGTAATTTTCATAATAGCCTCTCCCTTTTGAATAGAAAAAAGCAAGATTCGTATTCCAATGATCAGATACTTTTTCACTCCAATGCAACTGGTAATGATCTTGTTGGTAATTGTCCGTTTCGTTATCGTAAAAACGCGTGTTCCCAGATTCATCCGTAAATATTCCGGCCGTATTAAACGTCCTGTCACTGACTACCGTTTCAGCATCAATACCATTCCAGGATTGATAGGTTTTTTCTTTTCCGCCAAAGGCTAACGCTTTAATCAAGGTCGTTTTGCCCACATATGTCCCCTGAAGGAAATACGATTTCAGGTCAGAACTTGCGCGGTCAATGTATCCGTCAGATTTCAAAGCAGACAATCGTCCCGCCAATTCAAAATGATCATCAAGCAAACCCGTACTGAATTTCACAGTATGTTTTTGTGTATTAAAACTTCCGAAAGAATTCGAAATTTCCCCGTTGCTTTCTTTAGCATAACTATCCGTAAGCAGGTTCAGGCTTGCGCCAAAAGCACCAGATCCATTAGTTGAAGTACCCACACCGCGTTGCAGCTGCGCACTTTCTAGCGAGGAAGCGAAATCAGGCATATTCACCCAATAGGTACCGTGACTTTCTGAATCATTATA